>CAYJMI010000051.1:21567-24183 GCA_964371285.1 uncultured Vicingus sp.
CGGAAATTTTGAAAACGCCCAATTATTCACCAACCACTCCTTACAATTGCAAAAAGGAGATTGTTTTTATATTTTTTCTGATGGATATGCCGACCAATTTGGAGGCACAAAAGGTAAAAAAATCACAAAAAAAATATTTAAAGAAATATTGTTGTCAATTTGTAATGAACCTTTAGATAAGCAAAAAGAACTTTTAGCTATACATTATGAAAAATGGAAAGGTAATTTAGAACAAATCGATGATGTTTGTATTCTTGGCATAAGAATATAATACCAACAAATTAGTTTGGAAAAGAGGAATTCTCTCTACTCGCTTGACTTTTTCCGAGTGAACATAATCAATGTTGTTTTTAACAAACCTTTTCATTAAATCCTCGATTGGAACGTAAACAAATTAAAATAACGCCCTTGAGATTTTATTAATTCATCATGGGTTCCACGTTCAACAATTTCGCCTTTTTCAACTACTAAAATTTGGTGGGCCATTTTAATGGTACTTAATCGGTGGGCAATTACAAAAGTAGTTCTGCCTTTCATCAACTCAGCCAAACTTTTTTGAACTAACAGTTCACTTTCGCTGTCTAAACTAGAAGTTGCTTCATCTAAAATTAATAATTTAGGATCTGATAAAATGGCACGAGCAATAGCAACACGTTGTCGCTGACCACCCGAAAGTTTAACACCACGTTCGCCAATTATGGTATCTAAACCCAGTTCAAAACGGTCAGTAAATTCGTTAACGTAAGCCATTTTTACAGCATTGTTAATTTCTTCATCGTTGGCATTTGGCTTTGAGAATAAAATATTTTCTTTTATGGTTCCTTCAAACAAAAAATCATCTTGCAACACTAAACCAAGATGTTGGCGGTATGATTCAAGAATTACAGACGATAGGTTAGTATTATCAATTAAAATTTCGCCAGAAGTAGGGTTTAAAAACGAAGCTACTAAACCTGCTAAAGTAGATTTACCAGAACCTGATGAGCCCACTAAAGCGGTTATTGTCCCTGCAGGAGCTTCCAGTGTTATGTTTTTTATAACTTCGTTATTATCTTGGTAAGCAAAACTTACATTTTTAAAAGCAATGTTTCCGGAAAAAGAATCTAATTTTTTTGTTCTGTTTTTATCATCGTTTTCACCTGCTAAATTCATCAATTCTTCGGTTCTATCCAGTCCTGAAAAAGCTTCTGTTAGTTGAGTACTGATGTTGCTCATTTGAACAATGGGAGCAATTAAAAATCCTAAATAAAGGGTGAAGGAAAGAAAGTCGCCTAGCGTTAATTCGTTGGTCATTATTTTATAACCGCCAACACCCATTATGGCAATAGAAGCAAAACCTAATAAAAGGGTAGCTAAACTAAAAATAAGGGCAGAAGTTGTAAGTGTTGATTTTACGTTGTGAAAAATATCGGTTACTCCTTTTTCAAAAATGGTGGTTTCATATTTTTCGGCATTAAAACCTTTTATTATTCGAATGCCGCCAAGTGTTTCGGTTAAACGTCCGGTTACTTCCGATTCAATAATTCGTCTTTTTTTAAAAATGGGTCGGATTTGCTTAAAAGCATAAAAAGAAATGACACCAAAAATTATTACAGGAACTAAAACATATAAGGTTAAAGATGGGCTTATGCCGATTAATAAAATTAAAGAAGCAATAGAGGTGAAAATTCCTCCAACCAATTGCACTAAACCTGTTCCAACAATATTTCGAACACCTTCCACATCATTCATCACTCTTGAAACCAACGCACCAGTTTTATTATTATCAAAAAAACTGATGGGCAGCGACAATAATTTTTTTTGAACTTGAACTCTTAATTCGGAGATGAATCGTTGAGCCTCAACACTCATTATTTTAGTCAATAAAAAGGATGAAACAGATTGAACAATAATAGCAACGGAAACTACTAATAGTAATAGTTTGAGTGTGTTGTAATCTTGTTTGGCAATTACATCATCAATTAAAAATTTACTTGCTCCTGGAAGAACTAAACCTGAAACTCGACTTATTAAAATTAAAATTAATCCAATAAACACCATTTTTCGATGAGGCCAGATAATGGTTTTGAATACTTTACTTAATGATATTTTGTTTTTACTCATGTGATTTTTAATTCTATTCTTTATTTTTGACTTTAATAGTTATTGTGGTAAAATTAATTTAAAAATGTCCATCTTTTATAAAAATATGTCGAGTGAACGAGCTCTTGAAAAAGCAAAGCGATATTGCTCTTTTCAAGAACGATGTATTTTAGATGTAGAAAACCGATTTAGAGCGTGGAATGTAAAAAAAGAAGATTGGGATTTAATCGTAGATAAATTGATTGAACAAGATTTTTTAAATGAAAAAAGATACATAGAAGCTTATGTTAGAGGAAAATTTTTAATGAAAAAATGGGGCAAGATTAAAATCAAAGCCGAATTAAATCAAAAGAGAATTTATGGTAAAAAAATTGATGAAGCAATTTCAGAAGAGATTAATGAAGAAGATTATGTGAGTGTCATTAAGTATTTGATTGTTAAAAAGAAAGATCTTCTAAATGAAAGAGATAAATCAAAAGAAAAGGAAAAAATATACAGGTATTTATTAAGCAAAGGATATGAGCAGGAGTTGAT
>CAYJMI010000052.1:0-24161 GCA_964371285.1 uncultured Vicingus sp.
AAACTCTGTAGATAAACCATAAGCAAATCCAATTCTTGCACCATTGCTAGAATAACCAGTTGTACCTAATTTTAGCCAAGCAATGTTGGGCGAAAGATGTAACCCTAATCGAAAAGAAGGCACATCCTTTTGAGTATTAACAACAGGGTCGTTCTTAAAATTATCGTCTTGTGCAGAAAGGTTAGAAATTAATAACCCTAATAGCATTAAAGTAAGTATTTTTGCGTTTATGTTCATGACATTTTATTGCAAAAGTACGCTTAATTAGAAGACTAAATGAGATTAATAAATACTAAATTTTTAATACTTCATTCTTTATTACTGTTGGTTTTGAGCTTGTTTATTTTTGGATGTGAAAATAATCATTCAGAAGTCGATACATCAACCATTCAGTTGAATTTGAAAGTGAATCGTTTTGAACAAAAACTTTTTTCTTATCCAAAAATTACAGACATCGAAGTATTGGAATTAAAGAAAAAATACAATCCCTTTTTTACACATTTTATCGAAAACATTATCAGTATTTCTGATGTCAACGACCCCTCGGTATATTACTATTTGAATGGGTTTAAATCGGATGCTTATGTATTAGAGGTGCAAAAAAAAGTAGATTCGGTATTTGCCGATTTTTCAGTACAACAACAACAATTAACCGAATCATTCAAATTATACCAACATTATTTTCCAGAAAAAAACATTCCTGAAATAATCACTTTTATTTCGGGGTTTAATTATGCTGTTGTTACTGATACGGCATACTTATGCATTGGTTTAGACATGTTTTTAGGAAACGATTATAAAGCCTATTCTCAATTGGGGTTACCTCAATATAAAATTGCAACCATGACCAAAGAGCATTTGGTTACCAGTGCCGTTTTAGCTTGGATTTCAACCGAATTTGAACTCAATGCATCAAATGCAGATTTGTTAACTGAAATGATTCATCAAGGAAAGTTGTTGTATATTTTAGATAAATTAACACCTTATGAAGAAGAATATATTAAAATGGGTTATACCAAAGAACAATTAAAATGGTGCGAAAACAACGAAAAACAAGTGTGGTTTTATTTTGTTGATAATGAATTGTTTTACACCAAAGAAACCAAAGAAATTATTAAATTTATGGGCGAAGCTCCTTTTGTACAAGGATTTCCTGAAGGTTCTCCCGGTAAGGTAGGGCAATGGGTAGGCTTACAAATAGTAAAAGCTTTTATGGAAAATAATACAAAAGCCACCTTACAGGATTTGGTCAACGAAAAAGATGCACAGAAAATATTAAATCAATCGAAATACAAACCTTAATTCAATTTGAAAATTTACCAATTTGAAAATGTAACAATGTCATTCTGAACAAAATTTGCTTTAAAATCGAATTCGATTTTTATTAGCAAATGAAGTGAAGAATCTTTTAATATAACGAAAATGAAAAAATCAGAAATAAAATTTACCGTAACGCTCGACGAAAACCATGTACCAGAAAAAATCGAATGGTCGGCAACCGACGCTACTGAAGATAAAATAAGAGAAACGAAGTCAATTTTAATCAGTCTTTGGGACAAAGATGAACGCAATACGTTACGTATGGATTTATGGACTAAAGACATGATGATTGATGAAATGAAGCATTTTTTTTATCAATCCATAATAACGATGGGAGACACTTACGAACAAGCCACCAACGACAAAGAATTGGCTAACGAGATTAGAAATTTAGGTGTTAAAATGGGCGAAAAAATTAGAAACGAAAAATTTAATTAGTTTCAAGTTTCGTGTTCAAAGTTAAAACTCAACACCCATCATTCATCATACAATACTCAACACATGAATAACTTAATACAAAAATACAACATTGCTGGCCCTCGATACACCAGTTATCCTACCGTTCCGTTTTGGGATGAAAGAGGAATTGATTACAACGATTGGGTAAAAACAGCAGTAAAATCGTTTAATGAAAGTAATACAACCGAAGGAATAAGCATTTACATTCATTTACCTTTTTGCGAAAATTTATGCACGTTTTGCGGCTGCCATAAACGCATCACCAAACAACACAATGTTGAACAACCTTATGTTGAAACCGTTTTAAAAGAATGGGAATTGTATTGTGTCATTTTCCCTGATAAACCACGAATCAAAGAAATTCATTTGGGAGGAGGAACCCCTACTTTTTTTAGCCCAGAAAACTTACAAAAACTCATCAACGGTATTTTAGCAAAAGCCGAAAAATGCGAAGGTTTTGCATTTAGTTTTGAAGCTCACCCAAACAATACTACCGAAAAACATTTAAAAACCTTGTTCGATTTAGGGTTTACCCGAAACAGTTTTGGGGTGCAGGATTACGATTTGAAAGTACAACAAACCATCAACCGTATTCAACCTTTTGAAAAAGTAAAAGAAGTAACCGAACTTTCTCGTAAAATTGGGTATACTTCCATTAGCCACGATTTAGTTTTTGGGTTACCTCACCAAACCAAACAAGGTATTATTGATACCATTACTAAAACGATTAGTCTTAAACCCGATAGAATTGCTTTTTACAGTTATGCTCATGTGCCGTGGGTTAAAGGTGTGGGACAACGTGGTTACGACGAAAAAGACCTTCCTTCGGCTAACGAAAAACGAGAAATTTATGAAGCTGGTAAAAAACTTTTATCTGATATGGGTTATGTTGAGGTTGGAATGGACCATTTTGCTCTACCAAGCGACGATATGTTTACAGCCATGGAAGAGAAAACGTTACATCGTAATTTTATGGGCTATACTGCAAGTAAAACGCAGTTGATGATTGGTTTAGGAATGAGTTCAATCAGTGATTCGTGGTACAGTTTTGCACAAAATGCTAAAACCGTAGAAGAATATACCGAATTGGTAAATAGTGGAGTACTTCCAATTTTTAAAGGGCATTTGCTTACCGCAGAAGATTTAATTATTCGAAAACACATCTTAAACATCATGTGTAATTTTGAAACTTCGTGGAAAGACGACAATTTGAAATTCCCTGAATTGGCAGCTTGTTTGGAACGATTAAAAGAAATGGAAGCTGATGGTTTGGTACGAATCAACGAAAATGGCATTTCATTACCCGAAGCCGCCCGACCGTTTGTTCGTAATATTTGTATGGCTTTTGATTTACGTTTGCTTAGAAATGCACCAACCACACGTATTTTTTCGATGACGATTTAATATCATTTATTACTGATCCCAATTATTTTGGATAGATGAAAAAGCATTATTTTGTTTTGATCTATTCTCAATTAATTTAATGGTAGGTGAATAATCATAATTTTCGCCATCCATTATTTTTATTCTAAAGAATCTTGTACCTAAATTGTTTCTTGTATCAACAGAGAAACAGTACATTAATGCTATGCCGTTTGGAGATTTAAAACCATCTTTTTCCTTTTCCACGACAAAAGCAATACCGTTACCTGATGATTCCAATACGTATTTTATATCGTCTCGATTTTCGGATATTATAAATTTGAAATAAGCTTTGGATTCAACCTGCGTGCACGAAAATTCCTGTATTTCATAATTTTTTGTGTAATTATCACTAAAATCAACCTTTTCAATGATAGATTGAGCATTTATATTGAAACTAATCATTAGAAAAAAAATAAAGAGGATACGTGAGCTCATGGTATTTATTTTAAAAGGTTAATTATAGAACTTTACTTTTCAAAGATATTCCTCTTTCTTAGACTATAAAAGAGTATATAAACGGAATTTTTACTAGGTAGCTCTACGTAAAAAAGATAGGCGTTGTTGTGCCACGCTCCAATTGTTCTTGTTTTTTCGATGACGATTTAGTTTGTTGGCATTAAAAGGGTGTAGCTTACAGTTTTTTACCACCATAAGACAATTTTTTCAATGATAATTATCATGAAAAGGTAAATCAAACAGTTTTACCTTTGTTGTATATAATAATTTACATATATAAATAATTAAATCTTAAAAAAATGACAACAACTGTAGTAGTAGGAGGTAGCTTTGCAGGAATGACTGCGGCTATAGAAATTAAAAGAAAAGGAAAAGAGCAACACAAAGTAATTCTTATAGACAAATCTCCTTTGTTTTTGTTTATTCCATCATTAATATGGGTTCCTTTTGGTAGGAGAGATATAAAAGATATTTCTTTTAGAAAAGAAGATATTTTAACAAAGAAAGGTGTTGATTTTATTCATGCAGAAGCATTAAGTGTAGATACAACAACACAGGTAGTTGTTACAGATAAAGGTGAATATAAATACGACCATTTGGTTGTAGCCACAGGTCCAAAAGTAAATTTTGATGTTGCACCGGGTGTTGCAGAACACTCTCACTATGTAGGAACACCTCATGGAGCCATGAAGCTACGATTGGCATTAGAAGAGTTTAAGAAAAACCCTGGTCCAATTGTTATTGGAGCTACTCAAAATGCAGGATGTATGGGGGCTGCCTATGAATTTTTATTTAATGTTGAAAAATGGTTGAGAGAACAAAATATTCGTAAAAAAGTAGATTTATATTGGGTAACTCCTGAAGATTATTTAGGTCATTTTGGTATTGATGGAATGCCAATGGGAGAAACGATGTTGAAAATGTTTATGAAAATGTTTAACATTCATTATAGAACATCTGTTGGAATTAAAGAAGTTACAGCAGGTAGTGTGGTTCTTTCAACAGGAGAAGTGCTAAAAAGCAGTTTAACACAATTGATGCCTCCTTTTATTGGTGTCGATTTTGTTCGAAATTCACCATCTTTATTTCCAACACCTAATGGCTACATTCCAGTAGAAGACAGTTATCAACATAAGCAAATAAAAAATGTTTGGGCTGCAGGTATAGCAGTGCAAGTCGATTTGCCTTTTACTTGTGAGAAAATACCATTTGGTGCTCCTAAAACAGGATACCCATCAGACGAGACCGGTAAAATTGTTGCCGAAAACATAGTACGTGTTGCCAACGGAAGAACTGATTTGAAGAAAAAAGCATGGGGAAAAATAGCAGGGTTATGTATCATGGATGCCGGAAAAAAAGAAGTACTTATTTTTTCCAACCATTTATTTAAACCAAGAACATTTGCGATAATGATTCCTAATGTGATTTATGATTTTAATAAAGTATTATTAGAAAAATATTTTCTATGGAAATCTAAAAATGGTTATGCTTGGATGCCATAAACTGGTTGTAAAGCTACCTCAAGAATAGCTTAATTTAACGTGAGTTCGATATAAGAAGTTCAATTGTAAGTTTTGTCATATTGAGTGAATTTTCAGAGAAAATTTGTATCGAAATAGACAAAACGACTTGTTTTCGATACTAAAATCTTGCAGATTTTCACTCAAACTGACATCGTTTTGTTATATCGAACTCATGTTAATTTACTACAATTTTTTGATGATAGATAGATTTACCATCTTGTATAATGTGTAACAAATAAGTTTGTGGAGCCAATTCACGAGTAGTCAATTTTAATTGATTAACAATGGGTTTTTCCATCAATAATTTACCAGATAAATCATACAATTGAACAATTGAATTTTGTATAGGACTGATTAACTGTATCGTAACAAAACCATTACTTGGATTGGGGTAAACTTTTATTTCGTCTTTTGTTAATGTCGGCTCCAAAATGCCGGTTGTTAAATCTCCATTTGCAAAAGCATAATCTCCTAACAATAAACTATCAATTTTCATCCATCCGTAAGCAATGGTTGGCGATAAGGTGGTTTTTGTATAATATGGATAAACCATCCAGTCTTGCGAAGCATTTTCTCGATACAACAGAATTAAACTATCACCATTTATTGGTACCAAATCAACATCTAAGTATCCGGAGTTACTACGACCATCAAAATAAATTTTAGCCGTTGCATTAAAATTGGCAGGTAAAATTCCATATACACTCCAATACCTGCTTTCTGAAATTCTATAATTATTTGGGTTGTTTTGAATGGGGTCAGGTTTTACCCAATGGTGTTCTACATGTATCAACGCAGAATCAGCTATTGAAACAGTTGTTAAATTAAATAAAGCTCTAGACAAAGTTTTAGTAGAAGCTGATGAAACAATAATTTGATCGTCTGTTCTTGCCTGATTTAATTTGTTGTCTTCATTTAATAAAGTTAAAATAGGCTGAAAAGGTATGGTTACCATCCCTGAAGAAAACTGACCATTGGTCATTACCTGTTTTTTTACACGATTCCAGTTGTTGTCATAAAAAGTTATTTCAAGAGGTGCTTGTGTATGAAAAACAGAAGTTCCTCGTAGTTTTTGTTCAATAAAAACTTCAACATCATAATTACCGCCATTCGGGGTTGTTTTGATTGAATCCAATTCATAATGAGCATAGCCCGGTGCAAAAATCCAATCGTTAAAAAATGGAGTCATGTTTATACCGGTTTTTAAGGTTAATTCGTCTCTAAATTGAGATGAATTCATGGATTTGAATTGGAACGTGTTGGTTACTTGGTTTAATCCATAAAAAAATAACGAATCGCCTAAATAAGCCCTCATGTTGTGAGCCATCAATGCTCCTTTTTTATAAACCCTGTCGCCATAAGTATATTCATGTGGTATTCCCGAAATTGGCATATATCCACCTTCATTGATGTGAAGATATTGTAAAATAGATTTGTTCGAATTTTTAATTTGTTCTAATGCCGTTTGGTAATTATATACTTTTTCGGTAAATAAATATTCCGAATAAGTCGCCATCCCTTCGTTTATCCACATGTCTCCGGCAGTTTCGCAGGTTACCAAATCTCCCCACCAGTGGTGCGAAAATTCATGTGCCATTAAGGTTTCATTGCTTAACGTTCCATTGGCAGCACTTAATGGGTATGCAATATTGGTGGCGTGTTCCATAGCCCCGGAGCTAAATGGAACCAATGAAAACCCAATTTTATTCCATCTGTAAGGCCCGTATCCGGTTTCATAAATATCAATCGCATCAGGTAAATGCAAAAACGAATTTTTCAAATTGGTGGTGTCGCTTGCCCTGGCAGCCAACTCAATAGGAATAGTGCCTGATAATCCGTTGTGTGATTGGTAAACAGTTGCATAATCGGCAACAGCTACACAAACTAAATAACTGGGAATTTCTTCATTCATTACCCATTTTCGGACAATAGTGTCGCCGCTTATTGTGTTTTCACTAATTAGCTCACCGTTACAATGGGCTTTTTTACCTCCGGCAGTAATCATGTTAAATTCAAATGCAGAGCGTTCCACAAAATTATCGAAGCACGGAAACCAAACCCTACCGTAGTTGTGTGGATTAGCATCGAACCCAACTCCTAAATTATAAGCGTAATTACCTTGGAAATAAAAACCACCCCAGCCCGAAGCATCTTGTTTAGGCATTCCGTGATAATAAACAGTTATTTCGGAAGTGTCTGCTATCGTTAACGGTAAACCTAAATTAACAGTTAGCAAAGTATCGTTGTAAGTGTAGGTCAAACTCCCTGATGTGTTTAAAGCGGAATCGACTATCAATTGTAATAAATCTAATTTTAATTGTGAAACACCATTTATTTTAGGGGTGAATTTTACTTTGCAATTTCCGTTAATTTGTTGAGCTCCCATGTTGGTAAAACCAATATTGATTTCATATTTTAATATGTCCACTGTATCGCTTCTGGAATTTTGACTAAAACTTATGGATGTAAAAAAAATGGAAAGTAGAAATAAAAAGGAGTTTTTCATGGCACGCAATTTAGCTAACAAATATACTTTTTTTTAATGTTGTGTTTGCTCGACCTAAGAGTATATACTAATTTAAAACTCTTGTTGACAAGATTTACAGAGGTATTTAGGTTTTAGATTCCCAAAAGGAATTGCTGTTAAAATTGCAAGAAAAATATTGGTAAGTATCAAACCTTTCTTTTTCCCAACACCTATTTTAATTTGATCTGAATTGCAATTTGGACAAGTTAAGTTTGAATTAGAAGGATTTAATTTGTCGTTAATTATTTTTCTTGCATTATCTAGGTCTTCCTCTTTTACCATTATTTGAATTCCCGCACCCATCATTCCATTATAAATAGGCATTAGATTGGTAAAGTTTTCGTTGGTAATAAAACAATTAACACCTTCATTTATAAGTCTATCTTTAATTAAGTAGGCTTCCGATAAATTGTCACAAGTTATAAGTCTGATCGTTTTCATATTAAAAACTCATTTCTTCTCGAAAGCAACAATAATGCTTTCGATGGTAACTATTGTCTCAAGTATGGTAAACATTTTCGACAAATAAATTACTAAATATAATTCTTCAAAATTTTGCTAACAAATATACTTTTTTTAGGTGTTGTTTTGCTTGGATTACTTGTCCGACAATAGGCGGTAGTAAACTCCCACCAATTCCAATCCAAAACTTAACTTTTACAGCTTAGGATGTACGGGGGCACGCATACAAACTTAACATTCCTTCAAATCTTTTATCAGTTGTGGTTCCTTTATAGCTTTAAGCAAAAGTCTTTTTACCACTAGATGAAGAAAGTCTATTATGTTCTCTTTCTTACCTTTTAATATTTGGAGGTCATCTTCAAAATCCGATTTATTTCCATGAGCAATATTATTTCTGTAGCGATATAATTTTTCTATTATTTTTTCTATAGTAATTGTGTTTGGTCCTTTGAAATAGATAGTAAAATCGATTTTATTCTCAAGTTGGTTGTTAAGTAAATTAATTTTTTTTTGTAGCTGACTATTCAGTGAAGTGTCATTAGTGCCTTTTTCTCTGTATGTAGTAAGTAAAAGTTCGAGAATAGAAAAATACCCTAATATTTTAAAAGGTGATTGTTCCGAAACATCCTTTAATTTTAAAAAGTCTTCGAGTGCTTTGTCAATGAAGTCGTAATTCTTTTTAATTGATTCAAAAGTAGTCAGAGAAGAATTTATATTTTTTAGTTCTTGTTTATCTTGTTCGGTTATTTCTTTTTCAATAATGGGGAATATTCGTGTATCGTGAAAAAAATTAATAACACTTAATTGTCTACCCATGATGCCTGGCAAGTGAGATTGTTTTTCCATCGTTTTAGCTCCAAAATAAACGCCCTCAAAAAGCACAGTCAAGTCGAGTCTCGAAAGCCCCAAAACAAGAGGAAAATTCCTTTCCATTTGCCCTTTTGAATGTTCTATAACCCAATAGTTCCAATCCTTTTTGTCTACTCGGTCGAAGTTATACCCTCCTTCTTTATTTGCAGTATGCCTAGTTTCAAAACGGTTAATTTTGAAAAAGACAACTTTTGTATAATCGTCAATAAACTTTTTAATATAACTTAGTTGTGTTCTATTTGGTCTTTTTAGTTTGTAATCGTCAAATAGTAAAATTGTCGAAGCGTTTTTAATTTTGAAAACGTCTCCAAGAAATATAAATGATTTAGGTTGTTTCATTATCATGTTTTGTTTGTCCATTACCAAAATACAATTGTTAAGAAACTAAAAATAAATGTAGTACGATTCTGAAATTTACGCCGAACAATTAGATATGATGCATATGCATCATATCGAACCTATAAGGTTTATCCAAATTTAGTAATTAATTGGGCTTTTTCTGTGTTAATGTTTTTGTTTTTTTTGGTCTAAAAAGTTGTTAGGTATCGGCAACATCGGTCAGGTAAAACTTACCATCTGAAGATTGCATTTTCAGTTGTCCGATTTTTTCGGACAGTTCATTTCTTCTCGTAAGCAACAATAATGCTTTCGATATAATTTAATACCCCATCTTTTCCAAATTTGCTGCTGGCAGAAGAGGTAAACGTAATGGGCATTTCTTCCCAATACTTGAGCATTTCTTTTTTGTAAGCCAACAGGTTTTTGTTGAGTTGAGAGCTGGTTAGCTTGTCAATTTTGGTATAAACAATCGAAAATGGTATGCCTTTAATACCTAGCCATTCCATAAAGTCTAAATCAATTTGTTGGGCTGGCAAACGGGAATCTATTAACACAAAAAGGTTGAGCAAGTTTTCACGTTTTAATATATAATCCGAAATAAAAGCCTCCCATTTAATTTTTGCTTTTACGGGAGCTTTGGCAAAACCATAGCCTGGTAAATCAACCATGTACCAATGGTTGTTAATAATAAAATGGTTGATGAGTTGTGTTTTTCCGGGAGTGCTTGATGTTTTAGCCAGTTTTTTGTTGTTGGTTATGTAATTAATCAACGACGATTTACCTACGTTTGAGCGACCAATAAAAGCAAACTCGGGTTTATTGGGTTCGGGGCAAAGCGATAGTTTTGAGTTACTTACAACAAACTCAGCAGTGTTAATGTTCATGGGGTGGGTGTTTTTTGAATTAGAGGCTTCGAATTTGAGATTAAAGATTTGAACTTGTTGTGTATCTGTAAGAAAATTTGTCAATTCGAGTGAATTTCACGATTGAAATGAGTGAAATTTGTATCGAGAATACAAATTTTCAACAAAAAAGCTTGTTCTCGATACTTTTCTTTCAGAAAAAACTCGAACTGACATTTTTTTATTGAAAATTCTTCAAGATGCAAAATTAGGTAGACTAAATAATTATCAATCATTAATTACAACTTCAACTTCGACTTAAACCAAACATCTAAAATTTGGTTAAATTCGTGTGGATGTTCCATCATTGGGGCGTGTCCACATTTATCTATCCAGTACAAATCGGAATTGGGTAATTTTTCATGAAACTCTTCAGCAACAATTGGAGGCGTAACATTATCGTTTTTTCCCCAAATTAAACAAACTGGCATGGTAAAATTTTTTAAATCGTTTGCCATGTTGTGGCGAATAGCCGATTTTGCAATCGACAACACACGAATTAATTTACCTCTGTCCATTACGATGTCGAACAATTGGTCAACCAGTTCATCTGTAACAAGATTGGGGTCATAAAATGTTAAAGCTATTTTATTTCTTAAATATTCTTTGTCTTCACGCCTTGGAAACGAACCTCCAAAAGCATTTTCGTATAATCCAGAACTTCCGGTAAGCACCATCGAATGTACTTTACTAGGATTTCTTTTGGTATATACCAACGAAATATGACCTCCCAACGAATTACCTAAAAGTGTAAAATTCTCCAGCTTTTTGTAAGCAACAAATTTTTCGATATAACGTGTGAAATTCTTGATGTTAGTTAACAATATTGGCATGTCGTACATTGGCATTATGGGTACAACAACTCTAAAACGTTTAGAAAACTCCTCAACCAATGCCTCAAAGTTGCTTAAAGCACCAAATAATCCATGTAATACTAAAATAGTGTGTCCTTCACCTTTTTCAAAGTATTCAAATTTTCCCTCTTTTTTTATTTCAATTTCAAAACTCATTTGTGTGTGTTCTATGTTTACCCAAAAATAGACATTTTGAAATACAAACCTAAAAAATATAAGGCGTTGTTTCAACAAAATTTTGTTGAAAATTATGAAGGCAAAAATTAGAGTTTTCTCCCACCGCTAAAATCCTTTGTAATTAAGCATCCTAGAAAGTTGATGTAACAAAATTGATTTGAAATCGTTAAAAGTTTTCAACAAAGTGGTAGAAAGTGGTAAAATGTGGTAAAAATTGAACTATATTTACAACTCGAAAAATAAACTGTTGATTTTAAACGAATTGGATGGCAAACTTTATTGGTGAATTTGATTGTAAACTGGATGCTAAAGGAAGATTAATGCTTCCTTCGGGTCTTCGTAAGCAATTAGATCCAGCTGCTCAAGAGCGTTTTGTGTTGAATAGAGGTTTCGAAAAATGTTTGGTGTTGTATCCAAAAAACGAGTGGGAAGGAATTAGTGCGGAAGTGAACAAACTCAATCAATACGTAAAGAAAAATCGTGAGTTTATTCGCTATTTCTACCGTGGTGCATCAGAATTGGAATTGGATAATACAGGTAGGTTGTTGCTTCCGAAAAGACTGTTGGATTACGCAGGAGCAGAAAAAGAGGTGGTACTTTTTGCGTATTCGAACCGAATTGAAGTGTGGGATAAGAAAACTTACGAAGGTTTATTAACGGATGAACCTGATGATTTTGCAGATTTAGCTGAAGAGGTAATGGGTAAAAACCAAAACAATACTGGGAATGAGTTATCATAACCCGGTAATGTTAAATGAGTCGGTTGACGGGCTTGAGATTAAAAAAGATGGAATTTATGTGGATGTTACCTATGGTGGTGGCGGACATTCCAAAGAAATATTGAAAAGACTGGGAGAAAAAGGCAGGTTGATAGCGTTCGACCAAGATGCTGATGTTGAAGGAAATGTAGTTAAAGATGAACGTTTGGTGATGGTTCCACAAAATTTTAAGTATTTGAAAAACTACTTAAAAATGTACGGAATAACTCAAATTGATGGATTGTTGGCAGATTTGGGTGTTTCATCACATCAGTTTGATATAGGAGAGAGAGGTTTTTCGATACGGTTTGATGGTCCGCTGGACATGCGAATGAGTAAATCGAATTTGGTAACTGCTGCAAAAATAGTGAACGAATACAGTGAAGAGGATTTGGTGAGGTTGTTTAGAGAATATGGTGAAATAAACAACGCTAAAAAGTTAGTGTTTGAAATAGTAAGCAAACGAATGGGTTCGAAATTTAAAACTACAACCGATTTGATTGAAGTCGCTGAAAAGTTAGTGCCGGGTAAAATGAAAAACAAGTATTTAGCTCAGGTTTTTCAAGCGTTAAGAATAGAAGTGAACAATGAACTAAGCGTATTGAAAGAATTGTTAGTACAGTCGAAAGAGGTGTTAAAACCTTCAGGTAGGTTGGTGGTTATTACTTATCACTCTTTAGAAGACAGGTTGGTGAAAAATTTTCTAAAAAAAGGAAGTTTTTCAGGAGAGTTGGAAAAGGATTTTTTTGGAAATCAGTTGGTTGATTTTAAGCTGGTAACCAGAAAACCAATGACACCAAGCAACGAAGAACTGAAACTAAACAACAGAGCAAGAAGTGCAAAATTAAGAATAGCAGAGAAGTTGAGTAGATAGAAGACGGAAGTCAGAAGTCCGAAGACGGAAGTAACCAATAACAAGAAACCAGTAACAAGCGACCGTAACAAGTAAATGAACAAATTTAAAACGACCACTACATCTCGACAAGAGGAACCATCACCTCAAAAAGATACTCCAAAAGTAGTTAAGTCGTTATCCTCTATATTTTCTGGAAGTTTTTTAGGTAAAGATAACGTAATCAGTTATTTGCCTTACATGTTGTTTTTAACATTCATTGGAATTCTTTACATCGCCAATGGCTATTATGCAGAAAAAATAGTGCGAAACTTATACAAAACTACTTCCGATTTAAAGGAGTTACGTTCGGAATACATCACAATAAAATCCGATTTAAATTATCTCAGCAAACAATCGCAAGTAGCATCTGCTACTGTGGGTATAGGTATAAAAGAATCAGTTGTTTCACCAACTAAAATTGTGGTAAGTAAAAAAGAATACAAACAAATAACCTTGAACTAAAAAGTGAAAAACACAAAAAACGACATATTAAAACGAGTTTACGTTGTTTACGTTTTTGTAGGAATTTTTGCTATTGTAATTTTGGCTCAAACCATTAATGTACAATATGTTGAAGGTGCAGAATGGCGACAAAAGGCTTTAGATTTAACAACTTCCTACCGTAAAATTGAAGCTGTACGAGGAAATATTTATGCTGTAGATGGAAGCTTATTGGCGACATCTGTTCCAATTTATGAGATTCGATTTGATACTAAAACTGAATCATTAACAGATGATATTTTTCACAACGAAATTGATGAATTATCAAAACAACTCAGTAATTTATTTCAAGATAAAACACCACAACAATATAAAAAAGAATTAGTTGCTGCACGTAAAAAAGGTGTTCGATATCAGCTAATAAAACGAAATGTAAAATATACCGATTTACAAAAATTAAAAACCTTTAACATCTTTAATCGTGGTCAGTACAAAGGTGGATTAATTTATACTCAACAAAACAAACGAGTTCGACCATTTAAAATTTTAGCAGAAAGAACCATTGGCTACGAAAGAGAAGGTATTAAACCCATTGGATTGGAAGGTGCTTATTCTCATTATTTAGAAGGCGTTAATGGTAAACGATTAATGAAAAAAATTGCTGGTGGTGTTTGGATGCCCATTACTGATGAAAATGAAATAGAACCTTTAGACGGAAGTGATATTTATACCACCATTGATGTAAATCTTCAAGATGTGGCTGAAAATGCTTTAAAAAATCAATTAGAATTAAATGAAGCAGAACACGGTTGTGTGGTACTTATGGAGGTTGAAACTGGAGCTATTAAGGCTATTGCAAACTTGCAAAGAGATAAAAATGGTTTTTATAACGAGAGTTACAATTATGCTATCGGTGAAAGTACAGAGCCAGGGTCTGTTTTTAAGTTAGCATCATTAATGGCAGCTTTTGAGGATGGATATTTGACCCTCGAAGACATGGTTAATACCGAAGATGGAACTACCAAATTTTATGATAGAACCATGAAAGATTCTCATGAGGGAGGTTCGGGAATAATAAGTGTTCAAAAAGCGTTCGAAGCATCTTCAAATGTTGGTATTTCTAAGCTGATTTATAAAAACTATGCAAATAAACCGCAACAATTTGTGGATAGGTTGTATAAAATGAATTTAGGAAAAAAATTAGGGATTGAAATAGCAGGAGAGGGGCAGCCTTTAATCAAAAATACGGATGATTCTTCTTGGTCTGGAATTACTTTGCCATGGATGAGTATTGGCTACGAGATACATTTAACGCCACTACAAGTACTTACTTTTTACAATGCTGTAGCAAATGATGGTAAAATGGTTAAACCAAAAATGGTCACACACATTAATCAGCGAGGACAAACCATTAAAGAGATTCAAACAGAGGTAATTAACCCTTCAATTTGTTCAAAAAATACCATTAAAATGGCAAAACAAATGTTGGAAGGAGTGGTAGAAAATGGTACTGCTAGAAACTTAAAAGCAGCTAATTTTAAAATTGCAGGAAAAACAGGTACTGCTCAAATTGCAAATAAAAAGGGAGGATATAAAAGTGACGCTAAAACTAGTTATCAAGCTTCCTTTGTAGGTTATTTTCCTGCCGATGCTCCTAAATATTCATGTATTGTGGTGGTAAGTGCTCCATCTACAAAAGGATATTACGGTAATGTAGTTGCTGGGCCTATCTTTAAAGAAGTTGCCGATAAAATTTATGCTACAAGTTTTGATGTTCACAAACCTCTACAAAATAGAGAAGCTTTAGCCCTATCAAAAATTCCTTACGCTAAAGATGGTAGTGTAAAAGATTTGGTTAGAGTTTATACTGAATTAAAAGTCCCTACTAAAAAATCATCGAAAGCAACTGAATGGGCAGCAATTACAACTGGTTCTAAAAATGTAGAAATACATGCAAAACAAGTAAGCAACACTTTGGTTTCTAATGTTGTTGGAATGGGAATAAAAGATGCTGTTTTTATTCTTGAAAATCAAGGATTAGAAGTAAAATTTTTGGGTAGTGGAGTGGTAAAAAATCAATCCATTATGCCGGGAGAAAAAATTGTACATGGTTCAACAATAATCTTAGAACTTTCTTAATGAAGTTGTTAAAAGACATATTATATAAAACAGGCATCGAAAAAGTGGTGGGCTCAACCAATGTTGAGGTTTCAACTATTTGTTTCGATTCTCGTTTGATTGAAACCAATAGTTTGTTTGTTGCCGTTTCTGGAACTCAAGTAGATGGACACCAATTTATTCAATTGGCTATTGAAAAAGGAGCAACATCAATCGTTTGCGAAATTATTCCTCAAAAATTAAATGATAAAGTAACTTATGTTGAGGTTAAAGACAGTAGTAAAGCATTAGGAATTATTGCTGCTAATTTTTATGATAATCCTTCAAGTGAAATAAAATTGGTGGGAATTACCGGTACAAACGGTAAAACGACTACAGCAACTTTATTATATAACTTATTTACTGCTTTAGGATACAAAACAGGACTACTTTCCACAGTAGTAAATAAAATCGGAAATCGGGATATTGTTGCTACTCATACTACTCCTGATGCTATTCAATTGAACAAATTGTTGAGGGAAATGGTCGTTCAAGGTTGTGAATATTGTTTTATGGAAGTGAGTTCGCATGCCATTCATCAAAACAGGGTTCAAGCTATCGAATTTGTTGGAGGTGTATTTACCAACATTACCCACGACCATTTAGATTATCACAAAACATTTGATGAATACATCAAAGCCAAAAAAATGTTTTTCGATAAACTAAGCCCATCTGCTTTTGCATTGGTAAACAAAGATGATAAAAATGGCTTGGTAATGTTGCAAAATACCAAAGCCAAAAAATACAGTTATGCACTTAAAAGCATGGCAGATTACACTTGCAAAGTGGTAGAAAATGATTTTAGTGGAATGTTGTTGAGTATTGCCGGAAACGAAGTTTGGACTAAACTAATTGGTGGTTTTAATGCTTACAACATGTTAGCCATTTATAGTGTTGCCGATTTGTTGGGAATGGACAGGTTAAAAACCTTAACAGCAATCAGCAATCTAACCTCAGTAGATGGAAGGTTTCAATACATTAAATCGGCAAACAATATAGCCGGAATTGTTGACTACGCACATACTCCTGATGCACTTAAGAATGTGTTGAAAACCATTAATGAAATTAGAACTGGAAATGAACAAGTAATAACTGTGGTGGGCTGTGGCGGTGATAGAGATAAATTGAAACGTCCAATTATGGCTTCAATTGCTTGTGAAAACAGTACAAAAGTGATTTTAACTTCTGACAATCCCAGAAGTGAAAACCCTGACGAAATTATTTCAGAAATGAAAAAAGGTGTTGAAGCTGTTTATTTTAAAAAAGTATTGGCAATTACCAATCGTGAGGAAGCAATAAAAACGGCTTGTTCATTGGCAAACGATGGCGACATTATTTTGGTTGCTGGAAAAGGTCATGAAAAATATCAAGAAATTAAAGGAGTAAAGTATCCATTTGATGATTTGAGTGTGCTTACCGAAACTTTTGAAATGTTTAATAAATCAAATTAAGAAATAGATGTTATATTATCTTTTCAACTATTTAAATGAACTCGATGTACCAGGAGCAGGGGTTTTTGGTTATATCTCGTTCAGAGCTGCTTTTGCAGTAATTACATCGCTCATCATTTCAATGATTATTGGTAAAAAAATTATTCAACGCTTACAATTATTGCAAGTGGGTGAAATTGTTCGCGATTTAGGTCTAGAAGGTCAAATGAAAAAACAAGGCACTCCAACCATGGGGGGATTAATCATTTTGGCTTCCATTCTAATTCCAACCTTGTTGTTTGCCCGACTAGATAACATCTACATTATTTTAATGTTAATTTCAACGGTTATGCTTGGAATCATTGGTTTTATTGATGACTATATTAAAGTATTCAAGAAAAACAAACAAGGGCTTGC
The DNA here is from genome assembly GCA_964371285.1 of uncultured Vicingus sp. Taxonomy (GTDB): domain Bacteria; phylum Bacteroidota; class Bacteroidia; order Flavobacteriales_E; family Vicingaceae; genus Vicingus. The sequence continues at coordinate 17,413 of CAYJMI010000052.1, forward strand.
AGGGAAGTTTAAAGTAATGGGTCAAATTGCTGTAGGAATTGTTGTGGGAACAACGCTATATTTTAATGAAGATGTTGTAGTAAAACAAAAGATTTTTGCACACGATGCTCCTTCTCATGTTAGCTACGAAATTAACAACGATATCGAAAAACAAGTAGTAGAAAAATATACTTGGGAAGAAGTTAAATCAACTGTAACCACTATTCCATTTGTTAAAAACAACGAATTTAATTACGAAAGATTAACCAATTGGGCAGGCAACAATGCTGATTTATTGGGAGGTATTGTTTTCATTATTATTGTCATTATCATTATAACTGCGGTTTCAAATGGTGCAAACATGACCGATGGTTTGGATGGATTAGCTACTGGAACATCAGCCATTATTGGTGTAACCTTAGCAGTTTTTGCTTATGTGTCGGGTAATACTGTTTTTGCAGATTATTTAAACATTATGTATATCCCCGATTCAGGTGAGTTGGTAATTTATATCGCTGCTTTTGTCGGAGCTTGTGTGGGTTTCTTGTGGTATAACTCTTATCCTGCTCAAGTATTTATGGGCGATACAGGAAGTTTGGCACTTGGAGGTATAATCGCTGTTTTCTCTCTAGCTGTTCGTAAGGAATTGATGATTCCATTGTTGTGTGGTATTTTCTTGGTGGAGAACCTATCTGTGATGATTCAAGTAGGATATTTTAAATATACCAAAAAAAGATTTGGAGAAGGAAAAAGAGTGTTCCTGATGGCTCCATTACATCATCATTTTCAGAAAAAAAATATGCACGAAGCAAAAATTGTTTCACGCTTTTGGATTATAGGAATTATGTTGGCTTTATTAACATTCGTAACGCTTAAAATTAGATAGTTATTCCCCTCTTGAGAGGGGTTAGGGGTGTGTTATGAAAAAACAAAAAATTGCAATACTAGGAGGAGGGGAAAGTGGAGTTGGTGCAGCCATATTGGCTAAAAAAAAAGGTTTTGAAGTTTTTGTTTCCGACAAGGGAATAATTAAAGATAAATACAAAAAAGTTCTTATAAATATTGGTGTTGAGTGGGAAGAGAAAAAACATTCGGAAGAGAAGATTTTAACAGCTCGAACAGTTGTTAAAAGCCCAGGAATTCCTGAAACTGCTCCTTTAATCATGCAACTTAAGGAGCAAGGGGTTGAAGTGATTTCTGAAATAGAATTTGCAGGTAGATATACCAAAGCAAAATTTATTGGAATTACAGGAAGCAATGGAAAAACAACTACAACGATGTTAACCTATCACATGCTCACAAAAGCAGGTTTGAATGTAGGATTAGCAGGGAATGTTGGTGAGAGTTTGGCAAAGCAGGTAGCAGACGATGATAAAGATATTTATGTGTTGGAGTTGAGTAGTTTTCAGTTAGATGGTATGTTCGATTTTAAAGTTGATATAGCCATTTTACTAAACATTACTCCCGACCATTTAGACAGGTACAACTACAAGTTTGAGAATTATGCAGCATCTAAATTTAGAATTCTGCAAAATCAAGATGAGGAGTGCCATTTTATTTATTGTGAGGATGATGAAGTGATAATAAACTATTTAAGAGAACATAAAATTAAAGCACAAAAACACCCATTTAGCATTAAGCACATCACCAGCAATGGTGCATATATAGAAAACGAAAAATTAATAATAAACACAAATAAATCAATCGAAATGACATTACAAAGTTTAGCACTACAAGGAAAGCACAACTTGTACAATTCTATGGCTTCAGGCATCGCAGGAAGAGTTTTAGAACTTAAAAAAGAAATCATCAGAGAAAGCCTATCCGATTTTCAAAATGTTGAACATCGGTTAGAGTTCGTAGCAAAAATCCATGGTATTGATTTTATCAACGATTCTAAAGCAACCAACGTTAATTCAACATGGTATGCATTAGAAACTTTTCAGCATCCAGTAATTTGGATTGTTGGCGGAGTTGATAAAGGAAATGATTATGAAATGCTTAAAGAATTGGTTGGTGAAAAAGTAAAAGCAATTGTTTGTTTGGGTAAAGACAATGCCAAAATTCATGAGGCATTTGAAGACATTATCGAAGAAATTGTTGATGCTAGTTCTGCAGAAGAAGCAGTAAGATTAGCTTATAAATTAGGCAAAAGTGGAGATACTGTGCTACTTTCTCCAGCTTGTGCAAGTTTCGATTTGTTTGAAAATTATGAAGATAGAGGGCAACAGTTTAAGTCGTCAGTAAAAAGATTATAATATGGAAAAGTTGATTGATACTCCCGGACAATCGTTTTATTATACAACGATTGAAAGTTTTGTAAATAATACTGAAGGCAAGAAAAAATGTGCTGTTATTCTTGCTGGAGAAGATTTATCTGTTTTTTATGAAAAAGCTTTTCATCTGATAGGGGATTGTATCAATCAAATAATTGTTATTGATGAAAACGTCAATAATCTTTACCAAAAAATCAAAGATTTATCAAATGTGCTTATTATTTCAGCATCATGTATAAAAGATGCTACAAGAATTGCATTAAACAGTGCAAGTTTATCTAAAAATGTAATATATATTTCTAGTGATACATCAAAACATAGTATTGATGATTTATTAAATATAATAGAAGAGTAGGGAAAGCCAACCCAATCCGTCAGCTGACGGAAGGGCTACGTAGATGAACGAAACCGGTAACCAGAATAACGTGACTAACATAGAAAAATATCTTAAGGGTGATAAAGGAATTTGGGTAGTAGTTTTGTTGCTGTCCATTTTGTCGTTATTGGCTGTATATAGCTCAATAGTTACTTTGGCTTATAAATACCAAGGTGGCGATACTTTTTATTACCTTTTTAAACACGCCATCATTTTAATCATTGGATTGGGATTAATGGTTTTGGCTCACAACCTAAATTTCAAATATTATTCAAGATTATCACAATTAGCCTTATTTATTTCAGTGCCACTATTATTACTAACTTTATTTACTGGTGCTAATATTAATGATGCGAGTAGATGGTTAGTCATTCCAGTAATCAATCAAACTTTTCAAACTTCCGATTTAGCCAAATTGGCGTTAATTATGTATTTGGCTAGGTTTTTATCAAAACGGCAAGACCACATCAAAGATTTTAAAGAAGCTTTTGTGCCAGTAATGATTCCAGTATTAATAGTCTGTGGATTAATCCTTCCTGCCAACTTTTCAACGGCAGCAATGCTTTTTGTTACTTGTTTAATCATCATGTTTATAGGTAGAATTAACATCAAATATATTCTTGCCTTAGTTGGTATTGGAGTAGGAACACTTATGATATTATTGTTAATCGGAAAATCAAACCCTGACCTTTTACCTCGAATGGGAACTTGGGCAAAACGTATTGAAACTTTTCAAGGAGGGGGCTCAAAAGATGCTAATTATCAAGCCGAACAAGCAAAAATTGCTATAGCAACTGGATGGCCTATTGGTAAAGGACCTGGAGGAAGTACCCAACGTAATTTTCTACCACATCCATATTCCGATTTTATTTATGCTATTATTTTAGAAGAATATGGACTTATTGGAGGAGTATTTGTCATTTTTTTATACTTGATACTTTTCTTTAGAGGAATACGAATTGCATCCAAAACCGAACATACATTTGGCTCCTTGTTAGCCATAGGACTGTCATTTAGTTTGGTATTCCAAGCATTGATAAATATGGCAGTTGCAGTAAATTTATTTCCAGTTACAGGACAGCCGTTACCTTTGGTTAGTATGGGAGGAACTTCCATTTGGTTCACTTGCTTGGCAATTGGAATTATTTTGAGTGTAAGTAGAGAAAATAAAGAGAATGTGAAAATTGCTTAATGTGAAAATTAGAAGATTGACCCCGATTAGTCCCGATAGTTATCGGGAGGGGAGAATTAAGAACTGATGACCAATGACAAAAATTAAAGTGATAATAAGTGGAGGAGGAACAGGAGGACATATTTTTCCTGCAATAGCTATTGCTAATGCTATAAAATTAAAATACACTGACTCGGAAATTTTGTTTGTGGGTGCCGAAGGAAAAATGGAAATGGAAAAAGTTCCTGCTGCGGGCTATAAAATTATAGGATTACCGATTGTCGGAATTCAACGAAAATTGACTTTACAAAATTTAAAAGTTCCATTTAAGTTATTATTCAGTTTACTAAAAGCCCGAAAAATTATAAAAGAATTTAAACCAAATGTAGTGGTTGGAGTTGGTGGTTATGCAAGTGGCCCTTTACTAAAAATTGCAACCAGTATGGGTGTTCCAGCATTGTTGCAAGAACAAAATTCATATCCAGGAGTTACCAATAAAATTTTATCCAAAAAGGTGCAAAAAATTTGTGTGGCTTATCATGGGATGGAACAATTTTTTCCAAAAGAAAAAATCATTTTTACAGGAAACCCAGTACGTCAGGATATTGTTGATTTGAGTAATAAAAGAGAAAAAGGATTGGAACAATTTGGTTTATTAGCAGATAAAAAAGTAGTGTTGGTAATAGGAGGTAGTTTAGGTGCTAGAACCATAAACGAAAGTGTTGAAGCTGGACTCGAAAATATTGTTGACAACAACATCCAACTGTTATGGCAAACAGGTAAGGGTTATGCCGATAAAGCAACAGAATCAGTAAAAAAATATTCTGGAAAAGGGATTGTAACCGTGCCTTTTATTACAAACATGGATTTGGCTTATGCAGTTGCAGATGTGGTAATTTCAAGAGCTGGAGCTTTATCGGTTTCCGAATTGTGTTTAACCGAAAAACCTTCCATATTAGTACCTTCTCCTAATGTTGCAGAAGACCATCAAACTAAAAATGCAATGGCTTTGGTTAATAAAAAAGCAGCTATTTTGGTGAAAGATGTTGATGCAAAAACAGCGTTAATTCCTGCTTTGCTCGATTTATTAAATAGCACAACTTTACAACAAGAATTAAAAACCAACATAAAACAATTGGCAAAACCCAATGCAGCAGAACATATTGCTGATGAGGTGATAAAATTGGCAAAAATTTAAGTTACGATGAATTTTAAAGGAGTTAAATACGTTTATTTTTTAGGCATTGGAGGCATCGGAATGAGTGCTTTGGCTCGCTATTTCAAATCGTTAGGATGCAATGTTTCTGGATACGATAAAACAAAAACTTCGCTAACTCAAGAACTTGAAAAAGAAGGAATAGCAATTCATTACGACGAAAATATAGATAAAATACCAGTTGAAATTAAATCAAATTCAACTGATTCAATCGTAGTTTTTACTCCTGCAATTCCAAAAAATAACTTAGAATATTTATTTTTCATTGAGCAAAATACCAAACTGTATAAACGTGCAGAAGTTTTGGGTTTAATTACCAAAAATTATTTTACCATTGCGGTTGCAGGAACACACGGAAAAACAACAACATCATCAATTATTGCCCATGTGTTAAACGAATGTGGTGTTGATACCATTGCCTTTTTGGGAGGAATCAGTATAAATTTTAATTCAAATTTGTTGTTAAATCCTAAAGCTAAAACAGTTGTTGTTGAAGCTGACGAATTTGACCGTTCATTTTTAACCTTATCTCCAAATATTTCTGTAGTAACATCTATTGATGCCGACCATTTAGATATTTATGGAGATAAAAATGAAATGCAAAAATCGTATCAGGATTTTGTAAATAAACTGGCTGTTGATGGGGTTTTGATTACAAAGCCTGAAATGAATGGTAAACTTTCGTTTCCAAAAACCATTACGTATCATGTTCACGATAAAGCAGATTATTATCCAACAAACATAAAAATCGAAGATGGTAATTATATCCTATCAATAGATAATCAGGTCATCAAACTAGGTTTCCCAGGGATTCACAACGTTGAAAATGCCATCGCTGCTTATGTTGTAGCAAAACAACTTAATTTAAATACTAAACAAATTGTGGCTGCTCTAGCATCGTACAAAGGCGTAAAACGTAGGTTCGAATACCATATAAAAACACCTAAATTGGTATATATTGATGATTATGCTCACCACCCAGAAGAACTAAAAATGTGTATTTCTTCGGTTAAAGAGTTATATCCAAACAAAAAAATTACAGGAATATTTCAGCCACATTTGTTTTCTAGAACTAGAGATTTTTTAGATGAATTTGCTGCTTCCTTATCCTTGTTAGACGAACTCATTTTATTGGATATTTATCCTGCACGAGAATTACCAATTCCGGGAATCACTTCTCAGCTAATTTTAGATAAAGCAACATGCAGAAATAAAAAATTATTGGGTAAACAGGAGTTAATGACCTATATCGAGTCAACAAATTTTGAAGTATTACTAACGCTTGGAGCAGGTGATATTGATGTTTTTGTTGAACCTATTGCTGATTGTTTAAAAAATAAATTGAATGATTAGAGTTTTAAAAATAATACTTCTTTCACTTTCCATCATTGGAATTTTTGTGGTTTTGGGTTTTGCCAGAAAACATCAAGTTTCACAAATTTTTGACAAAGATAATTTAGCCATTAAAATTGATTACAAAACCGAAAATAGGTTTGTGGATTATGATGATGTGAAAAATGAAATTACCTATTTGCAAGTTCCTGGTGTAAAATATTTTAATCAAATCAATACGCTAGAAATTGAAAAAAAAATCATCAACAACCCTTCAATACAAGATGCACAAGTGTATAAAACCATTGATGGAAAATTGAATGTAACGGTAAAACAGCGGCGACCAATTGTTCGGATTTTTTCAGTATGAGAAAGTTATTATTTAGATGTGTTTTGAGG
>CAYJMI010000053.1:0-24029 GCA_964371285.1 uncultured Vicingus sp.
ACTTTTTTCGATATTACTATCATTGTTTACAAATGGACAGACCTCTGTTTATCATCCTTTCCCAACTAATTCTGGTAATTGGGTCTATCAATATTATGATGATTTTGGTTTTCCGACAGCATCTTTTTCTCAATATACCCTCTCAGGTGACACAATTATTGCAAGTGTTAATTATAAAAAACTATTTTTATATTCTATATATACAGGAGCATTAAGAGAAGCTAGTAAGATTGTTTATTTTGTCCCAGACACATCTTCAACTGAATATATTTTGTATGATTTTAATTTAGGTTTAGGTGACACAATTATTCATCCATTTGGAGGAGCATCCTGTAGCAATGACACAGTTATTATTGAACAAGTGGACTCTATTTTGGCTTCTGATGGTTATCATCGACAACTTCATTTAAGTTCATTTGTTATTTGGATAGAAGGAATTGGAAGCACATCTTATTTATTACAACCTACAGAATTTCTTTGTGTTTCAGGAAATCTCGTACTACAATGTATGATTAACGATTCATTATTTTTATACCCTTCAACATCATCTTCATGTATTGTTTCTGTTCCAGAACAAATTAATAAACCTATTGATATTTTTATTTATCCAAATCCTACAAATAGTATAGTTAATATCGAACACCCAGCTATTAAAACTGGGGTAATTAAGCTTTATAATTTAACAGGTAATGAAGTATTAAGAGCGAACATCACATCCAACGCAACTCAGTTAAATATTAACCGTCTTCCGTCAGGTATTTACTTTTATCAAATTACCAGTCAAAATAAAAGTTATTCGGGTAAATTGATAAAGGATTAAAACCTAATATTCAACGATACCACAAAATTTCTACCCGGGGCAACAATTCCTGAGCTGTAAGTTCGATAACGAATGTCGGTAATGTTTTCCATTCCTGCACTTGCTGAAAAATAGTTGGAAAATTGATACATCGATTTAAAATTGATGGTGTGCCAACTTGGCGACCAAGGGTTTCCATTTTTATCAATAGCATAAATCTCAGGTTTTTGTTGTTCTTCAATAGGAAGGTCTTCAAATTTCTTTTCGCCACTATAAATTACATAAACCTGTACCGTCGTTTTTTTTGATTTGTATGTTAGTTTGGTGTTTCCAAACCAAGGCGGAGCATGTCGAGATGGACTAATTGTCCCATCATCAACCTCTTCTTCACCAATTTGGTAATTGAAATCGGAAGAAATACTAAATCCTTTAGTAAATTTAATTTCAATACCCGATTGAATGCCATAAACTTGTGCTACTGCTGCATTTTGTATGGCTTGTACCTTACTCATCGTTCCATCATACATGATGCTGTCAGCACCATTAAGGGTAAAATCTCTTTTTACCATTGCATCTTTCAGAATGGTGTAATAAGCCGAAAAATCTATTTTAACTACATCAGCAAAAATTTTAGCGATGTTTACATCAGCATTGTAGGCATATTCAGCTTTAAGCGAAGGGTTGGGAATTACCACAAATCCCGGGCTAGAATCAAACACTTTTCCAATATCGTCAACATTTGGCGAACGAAAAGCAGTAGCAAAATTGGTGCTTAAAACCCACTTTTCTGTTGGACGAAAAACAGTTCCGATGTTTCCAGTTAAAGCACCATTATTAACGTTTGCTGAGGTAAACGGAAAAGGATAAAATGTGGTGTCGAATGCTGCATTTAATACAAATTGATTGTATCGTATGCCAGATTGTAATAGCCATTTTTCTGAAAATTTGTGTTGGTTGGAAAGATAAACGGCATAAGAACTCCAATCGGATTTGGGGTAGCGAGCAGCACCATTTTTACTTTCGCCAGTAATAATGTTTTTATCAATTCCTAATGAAGTTACATTGTTCCAAATAATTTCCATTCCATAAAAAAGTTTGTTCTTTTCATGTAATGATTTTGTAAAGTCTAAGTTGGACGAATAAGCATCTACTTTTTCTATACGAACCTCTCTATTCGATATATTAATGTCTCTGCTTATTCTGCTTTCTTCAAAATATTGTTGAGCAAGTTTAATATTCATTTCATCGAAAAATAGGTTTGAGTCAGTATATGAGATACCTAAATTATTCATCATCCATTTTTGTGGACCGTAACTCCATTCGCCATACCTTGGTTGTCCATTTTTGTAGCGAATATGTCTGTCATACCTCGAATATTCAGATGTTTCGGAATAATGAAAACCATATTGTATATCCCATTTTTTGTTGGGTTTGTACCGCAACTTTTGCATGGTGTTGAGTTGGGTATAAGCTGATGGATTTTGAATTTGTTGGTCGTTGTTTGGAACAATTACATCTTTATTATCGATTCTTTCCACATAAAATGGTCGTAGATATTCTTTCGGACCAAAACTTCCCATAACTAAATCACCATAATCATTAAAGCTCCAACTCGTTATGAATGCAACCTTTTTCCAACCTAGATTTAGGTCGAGATGCCCTGTTTTTTCATTGTTTGCAGATGAATATCGAGTAGCTGCATTTCCTGAAATAAAACGATTTGTACTATCTTTTAATGTTGGTGTAAGGGTTTGAAAGCTCATTACTCCACCAATGGCATCGCTACCATAAATTACTGAACCTGAACCAAAAAATATTTCGGTATGCTCAGTTGCAAATGGGTCGATTGAAATTACATTTTGGATGTTTCCGCTTCTAAAAATGGCTGTATTCATTCTAACACCATCAATGGTGTAAAGTAATCGGTTGGTGGCAAACCCTCTAATCATTGGGCTTCCGCCACCTTGTTGGCTTTTTTGAATAAATATTTTTCCAGAAACATTTAGTAAATCGGCCGCTGTTTGTGGGTTCTGAAGTTTTATTTCTTTTGGTGAAATGGTGCTAATTTTTGCAGGAATTTCTGTAGAAGATTGACTCCACCGAGTAGCAGAAAAAACCATTTCATCTAATGAAATGTTTAATTGGGTTAGTAACAACAAAAAATCAGCTGCTTGGAGTTCTGCATAGCTTTTTAGTTCTGTTTGATAACCTAACATTCGTATTTCTAATTTTTTTGCACCTTTAAATGCAGAAACATCTGCTTGTCCTTTTGCATTTGTTATAACAAATGCTTTTGGATGATCGCATGAAATGGAAACAAAATCGATGGGTTGTTTATTTTTACTATCTAAAACTAAAAGTTTTTGGGCTGAAGATTTTGATGTTAACAGTATGCCAACAAAAAATAGAATTGGTATAAAAAAAATCTTCATATAAAACAGATTCTTGTGCGAAAATAAAGATTTTTAAAGGGTTATTTAATTTTTAAATCAATCCAATCCAAATAAGTTATTCCCATTTGTATCACCGATTGATTTTTTAAAGGTTTTAATAATAGTAGTTCTTGTTTTTTTATTAGTAATAACTCAATGAATTCTTTTGAATCAGATAATGAAAGATCAGTATTAAAGATAGATAGAAAAATTTCATCGTGAGGCTTATAAAGTTTATTGGATTTCAAAAACAAAGTAGTGGATTTAACTAAATAAGGTAACAATTCTAAATTTTTGAGTTCGTAATGAGTTAAAATGTTCAAAATATAAGAGGAAGCTTTAATATCAACCCTCAAATATTTAGACGATATATTTATGTTTTTGTTAATCCATTTTAGCGCTTTGTTAAAGTCTTTATTTTGGTAATATGCTAATGCTGCTTGTTGATTTAATAAAAATTGATGTTCGATGTTAATTAGGTTGTTTACGTTTTCGTAATTTACCACAGTTTCTTCTACAAATCGTATGGCATTTTTGTAATCTTTTGTTTCGGAATAATAACCCAATTCAAACAAACATAACGATGAAAACACATTTGCCCTTTCGTGTGGCATTTTAAAATGATAGGTTTTTAATTTCTCCAGATAAAAATTAAAGTTTTCGTAATCGTGTGCAACTAAATGGTGCGTTAACATGTTGTGAATGGCTGCCGTATAATGAATCGGATTTTCTTCTATTTGATGTGGATTTTCTTCTAAAAAATCCAATAAATTTTTTCTAAAAATTTCTGATTTTTTAATTTCACCAATTATTTTATACAGAACACTGTTAAGTACAAAATAGTTGTATTTGGCTTCGTATGATTTAGCCAAAGAAATGTCGGTTAAAAGTGGATTTTTTAAAATGGCAAGGTATTCTTTTCTTTCACTATCATTTCTAACCACTTCCGACTCTTTAATAAGTAGCTGAGCTGTGTTTATTAATTCTTTATATTTTAGTATGTTTAAATAACTTTCTATATGTTCTTTACTATTAAATTCTGATGTGGTTTTATAGTTTTTATTCAATTTCAAAAGTGCATTACGAATTCTTCCTTCCCAATAATTGAGTTCTTCAAGAAGTAGAAAAAAATCGTGTTTTTGAGCATTTTTTCTAGCTTTTATTATCATTTTTTCAGCAAGTTTATATTGCCCTTTCCAAAACAAAATCTCAATATCGATAAGTAGATTTTTACATTCGATATTCATTTTTAAATTGGAATGATAATTTCTTAATTGTTTTAAAATAAAAGTTTGTAAGTAATTTTTTGCGACTCCAAATTGTTTGACAAAAGGCTCATTCTTGAATTCGATACGAAGTAATTTTTCATTATACTCGTTTTGCTTATAAATTGCTTCAAGTAATTTTATATAAATTTTGTTTCCTTTATGAAATTGCGCATTTAAGGTTAAAAATCTTTTTTCTGATTTGGTTAACGATTTAATCAGGTCAAATAATACGTCGTTTTTTTGTTTCATTTTAGTTTTTTAGTATATTTAGCTGGGTTTAATCAAAAATTTAACACATCTTTAAAATAGAAACCTAATATTTAATTTGATTAATTACTGTAAATATAATGAATTATCCAAATAATTATTGAATAGAATACTAATATTCTATAAAAATAATATTGATTTAAAGTGTAATATTTAATAAGTTCGTACATTATTCAGAAGTCATATAAACCTTAAGAAGCATGAGAAAGTTAATTTTTATTTTTATTGCGTTAATTCCAATAATAGGATTTAGCCAACAAAATAATTGGACAAAAGAATTAAAAACACAAAAAGTATTTATTGAAAACAAGGGGCAATTTACTGCTAGACCCATTGATGGGTTTAATTCACAGGTTGAATTTGCATTCGATGGGTATAACGAAGAATATTACTTTACAAAATCGGGAGTGGTAATTGAATTAAGCGAAAAAACCAAACACCTAAAAAGTGAAGAAGAAAAAAAATGGAGAAGTGAGAGAAAAAAACAAGGGTTTACTTCTGATGAAGAATGGTTGGAGTTTGAGGCTGTGGGTCATAAGTTGGACATTAAAAAAGACGAATTAATTGGTCAGTGGTTAGGAGCCAATCCAAATGTGCAAATAATATCGGAAAATAAAAATCTATTTACCCACAGTTATTCTTATTATGATAAAGATGGAGAACCCAAACATGTTAGTAATGCTCCGTCTTTTAATAAATTAACCTATAAAAATATATACCCAAACATTGATGTGATTTATGAATTACATCCGGACGGTGGACTTAAATACTCCATAGTTGTTCGCCCGGGAGGTGATATTTCGGCAATAAAACTTAACTATTCAAAAAATGCCCTGTTAAACAGTGATGGTACAATAAAAACCAATACGATATTTGGGAATATTACCGACCACAAACCAATAACGTTTTATGAAGACAACCAAGTTGAAGTGATTCATTCATCTTATAATTTAACTAACAATATCATAAGTTTTAATGTAGATAATTATAATACCAATAGAACTATTGTAATTGACCCTTGGACTCAAACTCCTGCGGTTAGTGCACCAAGTGGTGTTTGGGAAGTTGAAGCTGATGCTGCAGGAAATGTTTATGTTATTGGAGGTGGAACTCCAATGCAATTGGTAAAATACAATTCTGCAGGAGTATTTCAATGGATTTACAATACACCTTATGATACGAATAATGGTGATTGGCTTGGAGCTTTAGCAACCGATAATGCTGGAAATAGTTATGTTACAAGAGGTTCTTCAGCTGCAATTTCAAAAATTAACACTACTGGTGGAGTAGTTTATTCAGTTAATGGTGGTGCTTTTGATGAATACTGGCAAATTTCTTTTAATTGTGACCAAACAAAATTATTGGTTGGAGGTACACGGTTACCATTTTTTCCAACAGGCTCGTTTGAAAGTGCAATGATTTTTGATGTCAATCCAGCTAATGGAAGTGTTATTAGTTCTATTTATGTTGGGTGGTCTCAACAAGCTGGTATCATTAATAATCCTGATGAAGTAAGGAGTATAACATCCTCTTTTAATGCAAAATATTATTTTTTAACATTGGACTCCATTGCATCAATCGATCAAATGCTTGGAACTAGTTGTCCAGACCCACTAGCAACGGGAATAAATAGCACTTATAATTTTAGCTATAAATGTGAAGATTTTAGGCCAGACAATGGAAATGGACCGATGTCTGCAATTGTTGCAGATGCAAACTTTGTTTATACACAAAATGGTAGTGTTGTTCATAAAAGGGATTTGAATACATACGGAATATTGGCTACTGCTGCCATCCCTGGAGGTATTACAAATGGACCAGCACCATTTACGGGTGGATATCAAGCTGGAAATAGTGGAATTGCTATGGATGATTGTGGTAATGTGTATGTTGGTTCTAGTGATAGAATTATTAAGTATGATGGAAATTTGAATTTGATAACTTCAACAGCAGTCCCATACCGAGTTTCAGATGTTGAAGTTAGTCCAAGTGGAGAAATTGTATTGTGTGGCTCTACCGGAACTTCGGCAAGTGCTTCACGAACAGGTTATGTTCAATCTGTAGATATGAGTGCTTGTGCACCTACAACCTTGGTCTGTTGTGATGCTAATTTCTGTCCAGTCGGACCACTATGTACAACCGATGCCCCTATCAATTTGAATCCAAATACACCTGGAGGAATATGGAGTTCTTCTCCTGTTACAGCAGGATTGAACACTTCAACTGGGGTTTTTAGCCCATCAGTAGCTGGTGCAGGAACATATACCATTACCTATACTTTAGCATGTGGCACTAATTCCATACAAGTAGTTGTCGGCTCTTGTTCATCTATGACTGCTTGTGAAGAAACCAATGGAGATTTAACCGTTTCTGGCGGAGTTGCTACATTTACTTGGGCGGTTTGGACATCTGGCACTTCAACACCTATAACCAATCAAACAGAATGTCAAGCATGTGGATATACTTGGTTTGGATTTCCGCTTAACCAATGCCTTAATGGTGCTACGCAAGTAACTACTTGTAGTACTGTTGCCAGTTGGGTTGATTTTGGAACAGGAACTACGGTAACACCTCCTGTTGGAGCAGATACCATTAGAATTACCGATGGGTTAGGTGGTACATTAGTTATAAATGGTATATCATCTTTGCCTTCATGTTCTACCACTTGCGATGCAACCATAACCGCCGCTGGTCCATTTTGTATAAATGCCGCTGCTGTAAATTTAACCGCTGCTCAAACGGGTGGAACTTGGAGTGGAACAGGAATAACAAACACAACAAATGGTACTTTTAATCCAGCAACTGCTGGAGTTGGAAGTCATACCATAACATATACTCTAGGTTGTGGTGATGTTGATACAGAAACTATTGTGGTAAATGCTTTAGATAATGCTGGATTCAGTTATTTATCAGGTAGTTATTGTTTGTCAGACCCTAACCCAACGCCAACAATTACAGGGTTAGCAGGAGGTACATTTACAATAAACAACAGTGGAGTAATTAATGCAAGTACAGGTGTAATAAACATTACTGGTTCAGGCGTTGGTTCTTTTACTGTAACTTATACTACCAATGGACCTTGCCCAAATTTGGCTACTTTTAATATTACGATTACTTCTAGTACAGATGCTACCATTACACAAGCTGGACCATTTTGTTCTAATGCTGCTGCTGTTAATTTATCAGCAGTAAGTTCTGGAGGAAATTGGACTGGAACTGGAATTACCAATGCCACTTTAGGAACATTTAATCCTGCAACTGCTGGGGCTGGTAGCCATATAATAACCTACACCATTACAGGCTCTTGTGGCAGTGTTGACACGATGACTATTGTGGTGAATGCCTCAACTGACGCTTCATTTACTTACCCATCAGGAAGTTATTGTTTGTCAGACCCAAATCCATCTCCAACTATAACAGGTACTGCAGGAGGTACATTTACGATAAACAATTCTGGAGTAATCAATTCAAGTACAGGAGTTGTAAATATCACAGGCTCAGGATTAGGTTCATATATTGTAACATATACTACTACCGGTTCTTGCCCTGATACCAATACCTTTAATATAGCTATCGCAAACACATCAAACGCTACCATTACTCAAGCAGGTCCATTTTGTTTAAATGCTGCTGCTGTAAATTTAACTGCGGTTAGTTCTGGTGGAACATGGTCTGGAACTGGAATAACTGATAGCATATTAGGCACATTTAATCCTACAACTGCTGGGCTTGGAAGCCACGTAATTACTTATAGCATTACAGGTTCTTGTGCTAGTGTCGATACCATGACTATTGTGGTGAATGGTGCTGATAATGCTGCATTTAGTTATTCATCAACAAGTTATTGTTTAACTGACCCAAATCCGTCACCAACCATTACTGGTTTACCTGGTGGAACTTTTACTATAAATAATAGTGGCATAATCAATGCAAGTACAGGAGTAATAAATTTAAGTTCATCTGGTGCAGGTGCATATACGGTTACATATACTACAAGTGGACCTTGTTCAAGCTCACAAACATTTAATTTAAACATAAATGATTGTTCACTGCCTTTACCTGTAGCTAATTTTTCAACTGCACCAACCAATATTTGTATTGGAGATTGTGTCAATTTTACTGATATGAGCACAAGTTCTGCAGCAGGTGGAATTACTACGTGGGCATGGACATTTACCGGAGCAGTAACAACTTCTTCGAATTTACAAAGCCCTACTAATATTTGTTATAGTACTGCTGGAACATATCAAGTTGTTTTAACAGTTACCGATTCAAATGGTTCTGATACTGAAACAAAAGTTGGTTATATCACAGTAACCACTTGCACACCACCATCTTCTATCTTTTCATTTTCTGATGATACAATTTGTGCAGGTAATTGTATAACATTTACTAATAATAGTACTGGAGCTACATCGTGGCAATGGGATTTTCAAAATGGAAATCCTCCATCCTCAACTGCTCAAAATCCAACTAGTGTTTGCTATAGCGATTCTGGAACACATGAAATAAAATTAATTGTGTCCAATGCCTTTGGTTCAGACTCATCAACTCAGTATATAACAGTTTTACAACCACAACAAGTTTTTGTAGGTAATGATACTATCATTCAATTAAATCAATCGGTAAACATAAATGCAACAGGAGTTGTAAGCGGAACTTATACATGGACTCCTCCAACTGATTTAACTTGCACCACTTGTCCAAATCCAGTTGCAAGTCCCGAAGAAACCATTACCTACACCATTATTGCATCAGATACCAATGGTTGTAGAACAACAGATAATATTACCATTATTGTTGAGTTTAAAAATGTGATTTTTGTTCCAAATATTTTTTCTCCAAATGGTGATGGTGCAAATGATATTTTATTCGTTCGAGGAAAAGGTGTAGAAAAACTTAAATTCTTTGTTTATGACAGATGGGGCGAAAAAGTTTTTGAAACCACCAGTTTGGATGTTGGTTGGGATGGAACATTCAGGGGAAAAGACATGAACAAAGCTGTTTTTGTTTATTACTTGGAAGCTACTTTTATTGATGGAAAAGAAGTAACCCAAAAAGGAGATATAACATTGGTAAAATAGAAGTCGGAAGATTGTAAATGTGGAGATGTGTGAGTTGAAGACTGTAAACTGAAGATAGGATAAGAATTATAAAAACAAATAATAATGAAAAAAGTAATCAAAATTATAACTATAGCCGTAGTGCTAACCTTAAACTTTGAGCTTTTAACTTTGGAATGTTCCGCTCAAGACATCCATTTTACGATGTATGATGCGATGCCAATTACAACAAATCCAGCAACTGCAGGGGTATTTAACGGGAATTTTAGAGGTGTGTTAAATTATAGAAGCCAGTGGGGCGCTATCGGAAATCCTTATAAGACTTATGCTGTAATGATAGATGGAGGATTGTTAAAAAACAAATGGAAAAGTGGTTATTTTGGTGTGGGTTTAGGAGCCTTTAGTGATGTGGCTGGGGAAACCAAGTTTGGAACAACTAAAATAAATTTAGCTTTATCAAGTGTACTTTACTTAGACGATAAAAATTCGGCTTCGGTTGGGTTTTTGGGGTCGTGGGCACAAAATAGTATCAATGATGGTAATTTACGTTGGGATTCTCAATTTGATGGACAAAATTATGATGCTACAGCCCCAAGTCTTGAAAGTTTTCAATTTGAGAATGCTTCTTATTTTGATTTTTCAGCTGGAGCATTGTGGGCTTATGGTGAAAGTACAAAAACCTTAAGTTCATTTGATAATTTTACCATGCAAGCAGGTATAGCTTTTTACCACGTTACCAAACCAAGTCGACAAATTGAGTTTGGAGATTTAGATAGATTATACTCAAAATGGGCAATTCATGCAGAATCATTAATTGGGTTGTTTAACTCAAAATGGGCACTTAAACCAAAAATGGTGGTTTATTTACAAGGCCCATCAAGAGAAATAACAGGAGGAATTCTTGCAAGATACATGCTTAGAGAAGAATCAAAATATACAGGAATTTTTAAAGAAATGGCCATATCTTTTGGTGCATATTATAGAGTAGGCGATGCATATTCACCTTCAGTTGAATTTGAAACTTCTGGATTAGCTGTTGGTGTAGCCTTTGATATGAATATTTCTGATTTATCAGCTGCAACAGGTGGTGTTGGTGGACCAGAAGTTTATGTAAAATATGTAGTTGCTTCTTTCGGATATGGAAAAGGCACCAAATCAAATGCTAGATTTAATTAAAATATTGTATATTTAACTAAAATTTTCAATACTCAAACGAAGCAAAACAATCAAAAAGATTATTGCTATTAACCAGAAAAGATAACAATCAATTTAATTTACACCAAAATGAAAAATAAAATTCTACTACTAATTGGATTTGCAGTAAACATTGCTTTTGTTAATGCTCAAACAACAACGGCTTTCCGTAAAAATTATAATCAAGCTTTGTTTGATTTACCTGGAAATATTGTTGAGGGGTTAACTGCTAATACTTATGTAATGGCAGGAACAAACTTGTCTTTTTTACCCCTATATGGAACAGTAACTCAGTTAAACGATACTGGTGGTGTTACATGGTCATTTCGATATTCTGATGCATCCATAGGTTTTCAGTTAAACGATATTAAGAAAGATGTTGGAGCCAATCAGTATATAACATGTGGCGGAAGTGAATCGAATGCGGCAGTGTTTATGGTTTTAGATGCAGCAGGCACGGTAGTGATTTCTAAAAAATTTAACATTAATGAAGCAAATAGTGCTTGGTTTAATCGTGTAATTAAAGCATCTGATGGTGGTTATGTAGCCGTAGGTTATGTTACTGGATATGACCCTGATGGAGCGGGCCCAGAAATAGATTTTAATCCAATAAACTACAACGATGCCAATGGTGATCCTCAAACAGAATATATTGGCTCTCCTTTAATTGTAAAATTAGATGCAAGTGGAAACCATGTTTGGCATAAAGTTTTTAGATACTATATAGGAGCAAATGTTCCAGCTAATAGAATCTACAATGATGCTAGTTTTGTAGATGTAGTTGAAGTAAGTGATGGTTATGTTGCAGTGGGTAGTTACGATGTAAATCAGCATTTATCGGCAACTAATTCTGACGGTGATGATGCGACACCAACGGATGCTATCATTTTAAAAACTACAATTGCTGGTGCTATTACCTACCATAAACAAGTGGATAATCCAGATTCATCACCTACTCAAAATAGCAAATATTTTGGAGCAATTAACACTACAAGTACAGGTGCAATAATTGTTGGTGGATCAGACAATGGTAAAGAATTAATTCAAAAATATGTTGGTGCAGGTGGTTTTTCTCAAACCTTTAGCCGTTTATTTACTTATCCTGGATTATCTAGTGTTGTTGATGTTTCACAAGTTTATGAAGTAAATGCAGGAACAGATTTAGCTACGATGGCAATGTATATTCAACCACTTGGGTTTACTTTTTCAAATTCAATTCATCGAGTTAATTCAACTGCAACAACAAATACTTGGGCAAAAAGGTACGATTTTAACCTTATTTCTATTCTTCCTAGAGGTAACAAAACTTCAGATAACGGTTATGTCGCTATGTCTATGACTGCTGGGGGTGCCGATTACGATTATCATGTTATTAAAACCGATCCTACTGGAGATACACCCTTGACAGGTTGCCCTCCAACAGCATTTTCTCCAACAGCGGCAGCTGGTCCAACCACAGCTTCTGATCCATCTTTTAATGTGTGGTCGGGAACTCCAGGAGCAAATGCTTTGGCTATTTCAAAAATTGCTATTTCACCAACCCCATCGTATGTTTGTACCAAAACAGCATGTGTTATTCCGTTAGAAGCAACAACGGTTACTGCTACTCCAAATACGATTTGTGCAGGAGAATCTTCTTCAATAACTGCCAGTGGTCCAAGTTCAGGGGTTTCATACCAAGTTTGGACTGCTTCTTCGGGGGGTAGTAATTTAGGAAATGCACCACTTTCAGTCTCGCCTGGTTCAACAACAACCTATTACATACAAACGGTCAGTAACTCGGATGGTGCATGTGTAAGTGCTACCAGAATAGCTGTTACGGTTACAGTTACCCCAAATGTTACCCCTACATTTACAGCAGTACCACCAATTTGTAGCGGTGCAGCTTTGGCAGCTTTACCTACTACATCAAACAATGGAATAACAGGTACATGGTCGCCTGCAATAAACAATACAGCAACTACTTTGTATACGTTTACCCCAACAGCAGGACTTTGTGCTACAACAACAACATTATCGATTACTGTAAATCCAAACGTTACTCCAACTTTTACAGCAGTAGCACCAATTTGTACTGGGGATGCATTAGCACCTTTACCTATCACATCAAACAACAGTATAACAGGAACTTGGTCTCCAGCTCTAAACAATACAACAACTACTACTTATACTTTTACCCCAACAGCAGGTCAATGTGCAACTACAACTACATTAACAATAACTGTTAATTCTACTCCTACCACTCCAACTTTTACAGCAGTAGCACCAATTTGTAGTGGGGCAGCCTTAGCTGCTTTACCAACAACATCAACTAATGGCGTAACAGGAACATGGTCGCCAGCAATAAATAATACAGCTACTACTACTTATACGTTTACTCCAACAGCAGGTCAATGTGCAACTACAACCACATTGTCGATAACTGTGACACCTAATGTTACTCCAACTTTTACAGCAGTAGCACCAATTTGTAGTGGAGCGGCACTATCGGCTTTACCCACAACATCAACTAATGGAGTAACAGGAACATGGTCGCCAGCTATTGATAATACAACAACTACTACTTATACTTTTACCCCAACAGCAGGACTTTGTGCTACAACAACAACGTTATCGATAACTGTAAATCCAAATGTAACACCAACATTTGCTGCAGTTACGCCTATTTGTAGTGGAGATGCATTATCACCTTTGCCAACAGCTTCTATCAATGGAATAAATGGAACATGGTCTCCGGCATTGGACAATACCACTACCACCACTTATACCTTTACCCCAACAGCAGGACAATGTGCAACTACAACAACATTGTCTATAACTGTAACCCCAAATGTAACTCCAACTTTTACAGCAGTATCACCAATTTGTAGTGGAGCAGCACTATCGGCTTTACCCACCACATCAACTAATGGGGTAACAGGAACATGGTCTCCAGCAATTGATAATACAACTACAACGACTTATACTTTTACACCAACAGCTGGGTTATGTGCAACTACCACAACAATGACGATAACTGTAACCCCAAATGTAACACCAACATTTGCAGCTGTAGCAGCAATTTGTAGTGGAGCCGCTTTAGCCGCTTTACCTACAACATCAACTAATGGAGTAACAGGAACTTGGTCTCCAGCAATTGATAATACAACAACAACAACTTATACATTTACACCAACAGCAGGTCTTTGTGCAACTACAACCACATTATCAATAACAGTAAATTCAAATGTTACCCCAACTTTTACAGGAGTAGCTCCAATTTGTACCGGAGATGCATTAGCAGCTTTGCCAACTACATCGAATAATAGTATAACAGGAACTTGGTCTCCTGCAATAAATAATACCACAACAACGACTTATACTTTTACTCCAACAGCAGGACAATGTGCAACAGCAACCACAATGACAATTAACGTTAATTCTACTCCTGCTACTCCAACATTTACTGCTGTGTCTCCAATTTGTATTGGAGATACTTTAGCAGCTTTACCTACTACATCAAACAATAGTATAACAGGAACTTGGTCGCCAGCAATAAATAATACAGCAACCACAACCTATACTTTTACACCAACAGTAGGGCAATGTGCTACAACAACTACAATGACAATAACTGTAAATTCTACTCCAACTACACCAACCTTTACAGCTGTATCTCCAATTTGTACTGGAGATGCATTAGCAGCTTTGCCTACCACATCTATTAATGGCATAACAGGAACTTGGTCACCAGCAATAAATAATACAGCGACAACTACCTATACTTTTACACCAACAGTAGGGCAGTGTGCCACATCAACAACAATGACAATAACTGTAAATACCTCTCCATCTACTCCAACCTTTACAGCGGTTTCTCCAATTTGTAGTGGAGACGCTCTAGCAGCTTTACCTACCACATCAAACAATAGTATTACAGGAACATGGTCTCCAGCAATAAATAATACAACTACAACTACTTATACGTTTACCCCAACAGTAGGGCAATGTGCAACTACAACTACATTATCCATTACTGTTAATCCAAATGTTACTCCAACTTTTACATCAGTATCACCTATATGTAGTGGAGCAGCTTTGTCCGCTTTACCCACGACATCAACTAATGGAGTAACAGGAACATGGTCTCCAGCAATAAATAATACAGCAACCACTACTTATACTTTTACTCCAACAGCAGGATTGTGTGCTACCACCACTACTTTAACAATAACGGTTACAGCCCCAACAATTCCAACCTTTACGGCTGTTGCTCCTATTTGTATTGGAGAATCGTTAGCAGCATTGCCAACAACATCAAACAACAGTGTTACAGGAACTTGGTCGCCTGCCATTGACACTACATCCACAACTACCTACACCTTTACACCAACAGTTGGTCAATGTGCAACCACCACCACCCTAACAATAACTGTTTCTTCACCACCTGTTGCATTAATAAGTGGTAGTTCATCTATTTGTTTCGGACAAAGTGTTACATTAACTGCTAGTGGAGGAACAAATTATATTTGGAATACGGGAGATACAACAACATCAATAACAAACAGTCCAAATGATACAACAGATTATTGGGCAGTTACAAGTGTAGGCTCTTGTACTGATTCTGCTTTTTTTACAGTAAATGTGGTTCCAACTCCAAATGTTGTGGTAACACCAAGTCCTACAGCAACAATTATTCAAGGAAATTCGATTGAATTAACAGCTACTGGAGCAACAACTTATGTTTGGACACCTTCAACAGACTTGAGTTGTACCAACTGTCCAGTTACTATAGCTTCACCAGATGTAACTACTACATATTGTGCTACTACTATAGTTGATGGATGCCCTGATACTACTTGTGTTCTTATAAACGTTGATATCGTTTGTGGTGAATTGTTTGTTCCTACAGCATTTTCTCCAAATTCAGATGGTGTAAATGATTGTTTATCAGTTTATAATAATTGTATCGAATCTATGGATTTTAAAGTGTTTTCCAGATGGGGAGAAGTAGTTTATCAATCAATAGATGTTAACGATTGTTGGGATGGAACATTTAAAGGCACAGCATTAAATACCGCCGTTTTTGTTTATCGGTTAGATGCAGTATTGTTAAATGGTGAAGAAGTGAAATTAAAAGGTAATGTGTCGTTAATTAAATAGTTAGTATGAGAAGAATAGTTTTATTAATCCTATTTATTGGATGTTATGTAATAAGTAATGGTCAAACCAATACAGCGTTTTCAAAGGCAAATTTTAAATCTAATCCCACAGAATTAAAAGAAGCTCAAAAAAACATTCTAGCTGGCGACCTTAATTATTACAAACTTCTATATGGCAAGGCATTAGAATTATATATTTCTGCCAATAAATTTAATCCAAACAACGCAGACTTAAATGCAAAAATCGGACATTGTTATTTAAAGTCTTCAAATCGTTCGGAAGCTTTAAATTATCTAAAAAAAGGATATAAATTGGACCCTCAAATTGATGGTTATTATGTTTATCTGTTAGGAAATGCTTATCATTTAAACAATGAGTTTGATGATGCTATTAAACACTATAAAATTGCTAAAACCAACGGAAGCAAAATGGAGCCTCAGTTAAATAGTATGGCTGATAAAAAAATTGCAGAATGTACTTCTGGTAAAAAATTGATTAAAATTCCGGTTAATGTAAAAATAGAATCATTAGAAGGTACTATTAATACTGAGTATGAAGAATATGTTCCAATCATTACTGCCGACGAATCTGAAATATTTTTTACCTCAAGAAGACCAAATACTACTGGTGGTTTGATGGATAATGGTTTGGGTGATTATTATGAGGATATTTATTATTCTAAAAAAGAAAATGGAAAATGGACAAGTGCAATTAATCTTGGCATACCCGTAAATAGTCAATTTCACGATGCTACTGTCGGATTATCTTTGGATGGACAGAAATTATTTTTATACCGTGACAATAAAAAAGGGGATGGAAATATTTGTGCATCTGAAAAACAAGGTGAAAAATGGACAGATCCCAAAGAATTGCCCGAGCCGATAAATTCAAAATATCAAGAAACCTCTGCGTGCTATTCTTTTGATGGAAATACCATTTATTTTGTGAGTGACAGGCCAGATGGCAAAGGAGGAAAAGATATTTATAAATCGACCAAAGATGCTAAAGGTGTTTGGGCTAATGTCGAAAATTTAGGAAGTGTTATCAATACAAAAGAGGATGAAGATGCCATTTTCCTTCACCCGGATGGGAAAACATTGTATTTTAGTTCGCAAGGACATGGAAGTATGGGAGGTTTTGATGTGTTTAAAAGTACCTTCGACAAAGGCAAATGGAGTGTGCCTCAAAACCTTGGTTACCCTATTAATACTTCCGATGATGATGTCTGTTTTGTGTTGACCGCAAGTGGTGATTATGGTTACTATACTTCCATAAAACCAGAAGGAAAAGGTAAAAGAGACGTTTATAAAGTTACCTTTTTGGATGAGTTAAATAAACCAAAATTAACCTTGTTGAAAGGAACCATAACTGATAAAAAAACAGGAACTCCTTTAAAAGCAACCATTGAAATATATGATAACGATAATGGTAAATTAATAGGGACTTTCGAGTCGAATAGTACTACCGGAAAATACATGGTTTCGTTGCCAGCAGGAGTAAATTATGGAATAAGCGTTAAAGCTCCAGGATATTTATTCTATTCTGAAAACTTTAACATAGCCAAAGATGCGGCTTTTAAAGAAGTAGTAAAAGACATTGCTCTCGATAAATTAGAAGTAGGTAAAAAAGTGGTGCTAAAAAATATTTTTTACGATTATAACAAAGCAAGTTTAACTCCCTCTTCATACAACGAATTAGGAAAAGTGATAGAGCTGTTAAATGGAAATCCAAAAATTAAAATCGAAATTTCGGCACATACCGATTCACGAGGAAGCGATGGGTATAATGATAAATTATCGCAAGAACGAGCACAATCGTGTGTTGATTATTTGTTGTCAAAAAACATAGATAAAAGCCGATTGATTGCTAAAGGGTATGGAAAAAGACAATTATTAATTTCTGATGCTGAAATCAGTAAAATGCCCTTAGAAGAAGATAAAGAAGTATTACATCAACAAAACAGAAGAACCGAATTTAAAATAATTGGAAATTGAAGTCCGAAGACGGAAGGAGCCAATGACTAATTTCTAATGACCAATAATTAAATGATATGAAAAAAGCAACTAAAATTTTAACCCTAGTCGTAATACTAACCTTGAGTTTTGAACTTCAAACATCGAACCTACAGGCTCAAGACATTCATTTTTCCCAAAATTACTTTACTCCATTAGAGTTAAACCCGGCAAATGCAGGTTCGGAATACGATATACGGGCAGGGTTAAATTACAGAACCCAATGGGCAAGTGTTACTGAGCCATTTGTTACCATGATGGCGAGTTACGACATGAATTTTAAAAAATCGAAAACAGGTTTTTTTGCTGGAGGAATCCATATTTTTAATGATAAGGCAGGAGATTCAAAAATGAATCAAACACAAGCCAACTTAGCCATAGCTTACCATGTTTACTTAAACGAAAAAAATACTTTGGGAGCAGGATTTCAGGGTGGCTATTTTCAACGTTCAATAAACATGTCAAACTTAAGCTGGGGTTCGCAATACGACGGATTACGATATGACGACCAAATAGCTTCCGGCGAAAGTACTGATTTATCATCGGTAAAAGCTATTGATTTTTCATCAGGTATTAATTGGACTTATCGAAAAGGTGAACGATACATGACTGGAAACGACCACATGTTGTTGATTACAGGGGTTTCCATTCAACACATAAATAAACCAAAAACGGAGTATAACGATATCATTAATGATCCTTTGTATTATCGTTGGATTGGGCATTTTAACGGAATTATTGGTGTGCCTAATTCACCAATATCATTTTTACCATCTGTTGTTTATTTGCACCAAGGAAGTTTAAACGAAATAATGGTTGGAGCTAATTTTGGTTATAAATTCAAAGAAGCCTCAAAATATACAGGCAACATGAAAGGCGGAACCGTTGGTTTGGGTGCTCAATATCGATTAAAAGATGCCTTTGTAATTACTTCCTTTATAGAAATTGCCAATTATACCATTGGTGTTAGTTACGATTTAAACACTTCCGATTTAAGTAGTGCATCTAAAAGTTATGGAGCTTTTGAAGTAGCTTTAAGGTATGTTTATCCAAGCCCATTTGCAGGAAGTAAAAATAATGCAAGGTTTAGGTAAGGTTAATTTTATCAAAGAAAAAAATAACATCTCCTAACTATTTGGTAATAAGATAAAATTACTATCTTTGCCGTCCTTTTAAAAAAGAGTAATAATTAATTAAATAAATTGGAAATGACAAAACGTTATGAAACTGTTTTCATTTTAACTCCCGTTTTATCTGTTGATCAGGTAAAGGAAGCAGTTGTAAAATTTAAACAAACACTAAAAGATGGTGGTGCAAAACTACTGCATGAAGAAGATTGGGGCTTAAGAAAATTAGCTTATCCCATTCAAAAAAAATCAACTGGTTTTTACCATTTGTTTGAGTATGAAGTTGACGGTGCATTTATTGCAACCTTAGAAGTAGGGTTAAAAAGAGACGAGAAAATTATGCGTTTCTTAACCGTATCAATGGACAAACATTCTATCGCATTTGCGGAATCTCGTCCAAAAAGAAAAACAACACAAGTTGAACCTTCAAAAAATTAAATCATGTCAGAAAATAGTTCAGATGTAAGATATCTTACCCCGCCAAACATTGAATTACAAAAAGAAAAATATTGTAGATTCAAAAAAAATAAAATTACATACATCGATTACAAAGATGAAAAGTTTTTACTTGCGTTTGTAAACGAACAAGGTAAATTGTTACCAAGAAGAATTACTGGTACTTCTTTAAAATACCAAAGAAAAGTAGGTCAAGCAATTAAAAGAGCTCGACATATTGCATTAATGCCTTACGTGGCAGATATGTTAAAATAATTAAGGAGGCAAACAGATGAAAATTATATTAAAAGATAATATCGACAACCTAGGATTTAAAGATGAAATAGTAACTGTAAAAAATGGTTACGCAAGAAATTTTTTAATCCCTAGAGGACTAGCTAATTTAGCTACCACATCAGCACTTAAAGTTCATGAAGAAAACTTGAAACAAAGAGCTGTAAAAGACAAAAAAGTGAAAGACGTAGCCATTAAAACTGCTGAAGCATTAAAAACTGCAACAATTGTAGTAGGTGCAAAAGCGGGCGAAAATGGAAAAATATTTGGTTCTGTTAATACTATTCAATTGGCGGAAGCTATTGAAAAATTAGGAATCACCATTGATAAAAAATACATCAAAATTAAAGGTGAAGCTATTAAAGCTTTAGGTTCTTACGAAGCTGATGTTAGATTACACAAAGATGTTGAAGCTAGCTTCAAATTTGATGTTGTAGAAGACAAATAATATTTTTTTTGCCACATCCAATATTTTTTGTATATTTGTGGCTCAGAAAATAAAAGGTTGATAAAAAGAGGGGACAAAAGTCCCCTCTTTTTATAATAAAAAAAATGATAACGAATACACAAATACAAGAGTTAATCTCAGAAAAATTGCACGACAATAATTGTTTTGTTGTTCATTTGGAGGTAAAACCGGGTAATAATATTCAGTTAGAAATTGACAGTCCAAGTGGTGTTTCTATTAAAGATTGTATCGATTTTAGTCGTCAGATAGAACACAATTTAGATAGAGAAACTGAAGATTTTGAATTGCATGTTTCATCACCAGGTTTGGATAAACCACTAAGAGTGTTTCAACAATATCAAAAAAACATCGGAAGAGAGCTTCATGTAATTCTAACAAATGATCAAATAATTGAAGGTACGTTAAAAGAAGTGAATGAAAATGACATTCTTTTAACCTTTACAGTTATTGAGAAAATTGAAGGAAAGAAGAAAAAAATAAAAATAGAAAAAGAAGAATTAATACCCTTTACAAACATAAAAGAATCAACAATAATTATATCGTTTAAATAAAATTTGCTATGGAAAGTTTAAGCTTAATAGACTCGTTTCAGGAATTTAAAGAATTCAAAGATATCGACAGAGCTACTCTTATGAGTATTTTAGAAAGTGTGTTTAGAAGCACAATAAAAAGAAGATTTGGAGATGATTCAAATTTCGACTTTATCGTTAACGTTGATAAAGGCGATTTAGAGATTTGGAGAAACCGTGAAATTGTTCCTGATGGAGAAGTAGAAGACAGTAATAAGGAAATAGCTTATGCTGACGCTATTAAAATTGAGCCAGATTTTGAAATCGGTGAAGAGGTTTCGGAAGAAGTTAAAATGGAAGATTTTGGTAGAAGAGCAGTGTTATCTTTACGTCAAAATTTAATGTCGAAAGTTCTTGAATTAGAAAAAGACAACATCTACAAACAATACAAAGATAGAGTCGGTGAATTAATTACTGGTGAAGTTTATCAAGTTTGGAAAAGAGAAATTCTTATTCTTGACGATGACAACAATGAATTAATTTTACCAAAAAACGAACAAATCAATAGCGATAGATTCAAAAAAGGAGATACCGTAAGAGCTGTTGTTGTTCGTGTTGAAATGAAAAACAACAAACCATTAATTATCTTGTCTAGAACATCACCTTTGTTCTTAGAAAGATTATTTGAATTGGAAGTTCCAGAAATTTATGACGGTTTAATTACCATTAAAAATATTGTTAGAGAACCTGGTGAAAGAGCAAAAGTTGCAGTGGAATCTTATGACGATAGAATTGATCCCGTAGGAGCTTGCGTGGGTATGAAAGGGGCTAGGATTCACGGTATTGTTAGAGAATTACGTAATGAAAATATTGATGTTATTAATTTCACTTCCAATATTGAATTATACATTCAAAGAGCATTAAGCCCTGCAAAAATTACAGCCATCAAATTAGATAGAGAAACTAACAGAGCTGAGGTTTTCTTAAAACCCGACCAAGTTTCTTTAGCTATCGGTAAAGGTGGTCATAACATTAAATTGGCTGGTAAATTAGTAGGTTTTGAAATTGATGTTTACAGAGATATGGATGATGATGCAGATGACGTTGCATTAGATGAATTCTCTGACGAAATAGAAGCATGGGTAATTGCAGAATTAAAATCGGTAGGTTGCGATTCAGCAAAAAGTGTTTTAGAATTATCAGTAGAAGAATTGGTTAAAAGAACCGATTTAGAAATTGAAACAGTAGAAGATGTAAGAAACATCTTAAGATCAGAGTTTGAACATTAATAATAGTCTAAGTTAAAGATACAAACTCTTTAGCTTAGGTATTTTGGAGATTATCTCCTAAACAAGGTAACTTGATATTTAAAAAAAAGAGTAGTATAATATGTCAGACGGAGAAACAGTAAAAAGATTAAGTAAAGTAGCCAGAGAGTTTAACGTAGGTATAAACACTTTGATAGACTTTCTTGCATCGAAAGGTGTTCAAATTGAAAACAATCCAAATTCCAAGATTGATGGAGCAACCTATCAAGTTTTGGTTGGTGAATTTCAATCAGAAAAAAGTGCAAAAGAAGAATCTAAAAAAGTGTCTATCGGAACTCAAAAAGAGACGATATCATTGGCAGGACATGAGGTAAAAAGTGAAGTTAAAGTTGAAGAAAAACCTGTAGAGGAACAGATTGTTGTTGCTCCTAAAGAAGATGAAGTAAAAATTGTAGGTAAAATTGATTTATCTACATTGAATTTAAAAACCCGTCCAGACAAAAAACAAAAAACAAAAGAAGAACCAATAGAAATTACCCCAGAACCAGTTGTTGAAAAATCTGTTGAGGAAGTGAAACAAGAACCTATTTCAACTAAACCTCTAGAGTTTGAAACACGTTACGAAAAGCTAGAATCACCAAAAATATTAGGTAAAATTGAGTTGCCAGTCGAAAAAAAGTTTGAGAAAAGACCACCTCATGTTCCTAACCAAAACACCCCAGCAAATAAACCTGCAAATGTTGCTGGAGATTCTAAGAAAAAAAGGGCAAGAATTACTCGTAAAGTTGATGTGGAATCTAACCAAAAAAGACCACCATTTAACAAACCAGGAGCAGGAGCACCAAATAAAGCAGGAGGACCTCCTAGAGTAGAGAAAAAAGCAGAACTTACTGAACAGCAAATTCAAGATCAAATAAAAGAAACACTAGCCAAATTAACAGGTGGTGGTAAAAGTAAAGCTTCTAAACACAGAAGAGATAAACGTCAAGCCGTTAGTGATCAAAGTATAATAGATGCGGAAATACAAGCAGAAGAAAAGAAAGTTCTCAAAGTAACAGAATTTGTTACGGCAAGTGAGATGGCAAAAATGATGAATATTGGTGTTAATGATATCATTGGTGCTTGTATGAGTTTAGGAATGTTTGTTTCCATCAATCAACGATTAGATGCTGAAACATTGTCAATTATTGCTGAAGAATATGGTTTTAAAGTAGAATTTGTTTCTGCTGTTGAAGAAAGCGAAGTATTATTAGACATTAAAGATACTGAAGAACAATTGGTAGAAAGGTCTCCAATAGTTACTGTTATGGGCCATGTTGATCATGGAAAAACATCATTGTTGGATTATGTTCGTAAAGCAAATGTAATTGCGGGAGAAGCCGGAGGTATTACACAACACATCGGTGCTTATTCGGTTGAATTGAAAAATGGTAAAAAAGTTACTTTCTTAGATACACCGGGTCACGAGGCTTTTACTGCCATGCGTGCTAGGGGTGCTCAAGTAACCGACGTTGTAATTGTTGTAATTGCTGCTGATGATGCTGTGATGCCTCAAACCAAAGAAGCAATTAATCATGCTCAAGCAGCTGGAGTACCAATTATTTTTGCTATTAATAAAATAGATAAACCAGGTGCAAACCCCGATAAAGTTCGTGAAGAGTTATCTCAAATGAACATTTTGGTAGAAGAATGGGGTGGAAAATTTCAATCTCAAGAAATTTCAGCAAAATTGGGTAAAGGTGTAGAAGAG
>CAYJMI010000054.1:0-23604 GCA_964371285.1 uncultured Vicingus sp.
AAAGAAAGATTGTTTTTTTCATAACTTTATTTTTTTATTAATAATTAGATTTTTTGATTGTTAGTAGATAGTTTTTTTCCTTTTTTTTATTTCATAGTTTATATTTGAGTTTTTAGTTAATTTTTATTTACTCTACAAATGTATGAGGGTAAACATGTTTGTAAAATGACTATAATCAGACTTATCATTGTGAATTGACAATAATTTAGATGATTAATAGCACCAACTATTATGATAATTATCATGTTTTAAATAATAACCATTAAATTTTATAAGCTTATATCAGTAATTTATGGTAGTTCAAAAAATAATAAATTTCATCATTTTTAAAAAAATTGGAACAACTTGATGGATACATGTTTAATAGCCAAAATGGTTGAATCAACTAGTCGTGTTTCTAAAAATGATTACATGGTAAAGGTCAATACCTTGAAGCGGATTATTATTACATAATTTTTGAGATAAGTTACATTATTCATACTTATTTTACCAAAAATCATAGGAAAGGATTTTTGTAAAGTAAGTCAATGATGGTTAAAACGAAATTTTAACTACATCACCTAAAACAAATAAATAGTTTTACTTCTTAATTGAATGAGTGTAACCCTGAAAGTTTGGCACAAGAATAAACAGATGAATTTCAACTGTTTTTATTTTTGTTGAACGCAATCAAAACTTAGGTATCGCTCTTCAACTTCTAATTCGTGCATCAAACTAGTGTATCTTTTCTCCGATGGATTATTTTGAATGTGTTCAAAATATAAATCGCTTTTGTAATCTTGAAGAATTTCTAGAGCTTCACCACATTTATTGTAGGCTCTGGAATAAGCTTTAATAAACTCTTTAATTATTTCGTATCGTTTTAACACTTCATCGATGGTTGGGGTAACACTTATTTTTAAATAGTAAATGGAGTTAAAATACCAATCCTTCATAAGTAAACTGTTCTCAATATTGTTATGGTATAATCGTGCTTTTTCAAGAGCGTATGGATGTTTTAATATAAGCGGCAAATAATTACAGGCTTTAAAAAAGTGTACTTGGGCAGAATCGAGATTGGATTGAGTTTTTGATTTTCTCCATTTTAAATAGAATTTCTCACCTAAAGCATTTTCTGTTTTGGAGTTTTTAATTTGAGCAAGAGAATCGGGTTTTTGAAAGTTTAGTGGGCTGTTTTTATTTATCCCATTATTACTATATAGATATATAGGTATAAAAAACATCATCAGTCCAACAAATGCAATTTTCTGAAAGTTTAAAATTTTCATGACTTTTAAATTATTCAATTAGTTTGACTTAACTTTCCAATAGGTAATGTTTAATTCACCAACAACGCCAGCTTTTTTCAACACCTCAATTACTTCTTCATCTGTAAATAAAGCTTTACACATTTCATAGTTATCTGTCGCTAAAGCCATAGTAACATTATTAATATCATTTTCATAAGTGGCCACAAAAACATCAGTTATTCCAATAAAACCCCTTTTATCCCTATTCATATCAAAATCTACCTTCCATTTAACGAAATCGGAAACCTTGTGGGAAATAACAATGTAATATTCCTTTTTTGGAATATTAGGATTTAACCACATTACGTTAAGATATGAATTTTCTACGGTTGATTTAATACCCGCTTTATTAGAGAATTCTTTAACTGATTTTGAGTTCTGGTTTTTTTTGTAATCAATGTGACTATTTGTATATTGATATAAACCTATTTTTAGGTTATTCGAGTCAACACTTAAAAGATAAGCCAGTTTAGCGATGGTGTCCATTTTTTGCTCGTATGCATTCTTCCATCTGGCAAAATCCTTTATGGTATAAGTAGAAAAAACCATGGTTTTTTTATGGTATTCAATTTTCGACACATCATTTTTAATGGGTTTTGTAACTACATTAAATGAAAACATAAGGAGTGTTGAACAAACGAGTGATAGATATAAAATAGATTTAATCATGTTCTTTTAATTTAAACAAAAGTACACATCAAAATTAGTACCGTTAAAAAATAATTTTATTATTAATGCTCTGAATTCACTAAAATAACGTTGATAATTTTGAGTGATGAAAGACTAATGTCCTTAATATTATAGAATATTATAGATATAATTTCTGCTTATTGAAGCAACCAACGCTCTATTATTTAAACACTTCTTAAAAATTTATTTGTTGTAACTGTATTGATTTTGCAGCTATTAAAATAAATGAAAAAGTATGAATTGTATAACATTTTGAAATAATTATGTAACCTTTTCCAACTTTAACTACTCAACTTTGATGAGTGAAAAATTAGTTCATAACTAAAAAGACAACAAAAGTCATGTTTTTTTATGCCTTTTAGCAAAAACTAAACTGATTTTTAACATAGATATTTTTATTTGAACGCACTACTTTTGGTGCATAACTAATGGGATAATGAATATAATCAATAAAAAAGGTAACATTAATATAAAACAATTTAAAAAATAAAAAGTCATGAAAATTTCAAAATTTTTGCTTTTAAGCATAGTAATCGGTGGGCTAGCTACTTCTTGCGAGAAGGCTTATGTATTGCCAGAACCTATTGTACCTGAGGATCCAACTATTCCAGTAGTTCCAATTTCGTTTGCCAATGATATTCAACCAATATTTAATGCTAATTGTGTGGCGTGTCATCCGGGTAGTTCTGATCCTGATTTAACTTCAGGTCTTTCATACGCCGCATTAAATGGAGGTGGCTATATTAACACTGCCACTCCAGCGTCAAGTATTTTGTATCTTAGAATGACTGATTCTGGTAGTCCTATGCCAACATCTGGAGTTTTATCTACATCAACAACAGACAAAGTATTGAAGTGGATTGAGCAAGGTGCTTTAAACAATTAATTTAAACTAAAAAACTTAAAAAGAAATTATGAAAACAATAATAAAAAAAGGCTTTAACATATTAACCATTACTATGATAATGGTTATGTTTTTCCCTACAGAAATACAAGCTCAGGATGAACCAGTTGCTGTAGAAGAAGCAGCTGTTCCTGAGGTAAAAAAGGAAAATAAACCAGTAAGATCACCCTACGAAGCTGGCATGCTGGTAGAAACTCAAACATACGTAGTTTGGCCTAAGAAAACATTAGAGTTTGCAATACAACACCGTTTCGGAAACGTTAATAGTTACGGATTCGATATGATGGGTTTGTATGCTCCATCAAACATTAGATTTGCATTAAATTATGGTTTATTTAAAAATGCTCAAATTGGTATTAGTGCAACTAAAACAGGTGAAGTTGAAGATTTAAATTATAAATATGCTATTTTAACACAAACACAATCAAACAGCATGCCTATTGCTTTGACTTACTTCGGTAACACACAAATTGATAGCCGTTCTGATAAAACGCTGTTTGGTTACGAGTATAATTTTAACCATAGATTTTCATTTTTCAATCAATTAATCATTGGTCGCAAATTTTCTAACGCAATTACCTTACAGGTATCTGCATCGCATGCACATTACAATCAAATTGACACCACAAAAACACCTGAGTTAAAACATGATAATTTTGGAGTTGGTTTTGCCGGAAGAGTTAAATTTTCTGGTCAAGGTTCTGTAATATTTGAATATGATGTTCCGTTGACCGTACCAAAATATGATACTGATGAACAACAAAAAAAGGTTGGCGTTAAACCAAATGTATCTTTAGGAGTAGAATTCGCAACAAGTGGACATGCTTTCCATATCTTTATTACAACATATAATAAAATTAGCCCTCAAGGTAATTTAACGTATAGCACTAACGATTTTACCAACCAAGATATATTAATTGGATTTAACATTACCCGTAATTGGGGATTCTAAAAAACTAATCTGACCAGATTGTGACATCTATAAAAAATCAATAAAATGAAAAACTCACCTCAAAAAGAAAAGAATACATTTAGTAGAAGAGGATTTTTACCAATACTAGGACTTGGATTTTTAGTTCCATTATTTGGTTTTGGAAAACCTTCTGTTGAAGTTCTTGAAGAAATTGATGAATATCAAACTTTGCTAAGACCAGACGGGACAACTGTTAAAGTTAAAAAAAGTGTGGTAGAAAAATCCAAAGTCATCGAGAAAAATATATCAAATTCATCACTTTTAGAGTGGTTAACACCTAAAAATTAAAATTATGCAAGAAGAAAATCAAAATTCTAGACGTAAGTTTTTTAAACTCGGAATAAAACTTTCAGCACTTGCTGCAATTGGACCTTTTGCTATAGCCAAGGCTTTAAAAGGTAGTTCCTCATCAGGAGAAACTGTTCAATTGATGTCAACAGATGGTAAAATTGTAGAAGTTCCTGCATCAGAAGTTCAAGAATACTCTATTAAACCTAAAGATTATAACCCTAGAGAAGGTTTTGTTGATAAAAAGTTTGTAATGGTAGTAGATTTGGCGAAGTGTAAAAATGCACTTAAATGTCAAAATGCTTGTAATAAAGGGCATTACATTACAGGCGAAAATGCTTGGTTAAAAGTATATAAAATGCAGGAGTCTGAAAAAGCGGCACCTTATTTTATGCCTACCCAATGCCAACATTGTAATCATCCTCCTTGCGTTAAAGTTTGTCCAGTTGATGCTACTTTTAAACGTAGAGATGGTATTGTGTTAATTGATAATGAACGTTGTATTGGTTGTCGTTTTTGTATGGCAGCTTGCCCTTACTCCATTCGAGTATTTAATTGGAATGAGCCTATACAATCACAATTGGAAGAAACGCATGAACACATTGAAGAAGAATACACTCCAGATTTTTGTGGAAAACCAAGTGTTAAAGGAACAGTTGATAAATGTGATTTCTGCCCTCACCAAATTGTAAAAGGAGAATTACCATTCTGTGTTAAAGCATGTCCTAACGATGTTTTTGCTTTTGGCGACATGTATGAAGATGCTGTTACCAATGGTAGTGGAGAAACCTTTAAATTGAGCAAGCTTTTAAGAGATAGAGCTGGACATAGATTAATGGAAAGCCTTGGAACAGAACCAAGTGTTTATTATCTACCACCAGTTGAAAGACTAGTTGAGTTTGAAAAAGGATTAGAAAATTATACCGAATTTAAATCTGTTCATAAAAATTAATTAAAATGAGTGAATATAAAAAAATAATTCAAGACCTAGCACCTAAAAGATTAGGTATCTACGGTAAGTTATGGATAGCTTTCTTGCTTGTTATTATAATGATGGCAATGTATGCCTATTATCAACAATTAACAAGAGGTTTATCTGTTACCAATATGCGGGATTATGCATTGTGGGGTGTTTATATCTCAAACTTTGTTTTCTTTGTTGCAATAAGTTTAGTTGGGTCGCTGGTTACAGCCATATTAAGATTGTCTGGAGCTAAATGGAGTACACCTATTACTCGAATATCTGAAGTAATTGCCGTGGCAGCAATTATTATGGCAGGACTAACCATTATTATTGATATGGGGCGCCCTGATAGAATTTACAACATTTTTATTCACGGCAGATTACAATCGCCTATTATTTGGGATGTATTGGTAATTTCTACTTATCTTTTTATTAGTTGTTTGTTGTTGTATTTTCCATTATTACCGGACTTTGCCATTCTTAAAGAACATTTTAAAGATAAACCAAGATTAAGCAGATGGTATGGAAGACTATCTTTAAACTGGAATGGAAATTCAACACAACTTAAAATTTATAATAAATCGATTAATATTCTTTCGGTAATGATTATTCCTGTTGCTTTTGGAATACACACCGTAACTGCATGGCTTTTTGCAACAACTTATCGTCCTGGTTGGGATAGTGCTAACTTTGGTCCATATTTTATTGCCGGAGCATTTGTTGCTGGAGCAGGAGTTGTAGTAGTATTTATGTATATTTTAAGAAAAATTTATAAACTTGAAAATTACATCACAGACAAACATTTTAACAACATGGGTAAATTGTTGGCATTACTCTGTTTAATTTATTTATACTTTAATATTAACGAATATTTAGTTCCAGCATACAAAACTACAGAAGAAGAAGCTGATCATTTGTATGGTTTGTTTTTAGGTCATTTTGCTCCAATGTTTTGGGCTGTAATTATTGGCGGTTTAGTTCTACCTGTTTGTATTTTAGTTTTCAAAAAAGGAAGGAAACCACTCCCTTTATTTATAATAGGTCTTTTTGTAGTAGTTGGTGCTTGGTGGAAACGATATTTAATTGTAACTCCAACATTACTTCACCCTTTTCTTCCAATACAAGGTGTCCCCGAAGCTTGGCATGATTATTTTCCTTCATTGCTTGAATGGATGATTACATTTGGAACATTGGCTTCTGCCTTATTAATAATGACTATTTTATTTATCTATTTACCTGTTGTTCCTATACATGAAACTGCAGAAGAAATGGGTGCTTTAGAACATGATAAAAACGAAACATTATGAGAAATTTAATCAATTATCAATTCAAATTAGTTGCTGTCTTGCTAGTATTAACTATTGTTTTTATTAGTAATAAAGCATACAGCCAGGAAGAAAAGAAAGACATCAATCTTTCGGTTCAATATCAAAAAATAATGAACAAAAATTCATTGTTGATTATTTCAGCTAAGTTTAAAGATGAAAATGGTTTTAACCCTTGTGCTAAGCAAAAATTTGACATCTATAAAGTTACAATTACTGAAGATGAATCTGCTGAAGCACAAGAAGAAAAAATAGGAGAGGCAATTACCAACGATGAAGGGAAAGTCAAATTTGCAATTCCTTATAAAATTACTACACCATCTGTTAGTTTTATTGTTAGAATAGAAAACAGTAAATTGTTTGAAGATACTGAAGAAAGCATTGAAGCTCTTGATGCTGGTATTGAAGCAACTATAGAAGAAGTTGATAGTGTATTTTACATCAAAGCTCGTTTATTTTTACCAGATAATCAACCACTCGCAGCTCAATCACTTGAAGTTGGATTACAACGATTGTTTGGAAACTTAAAAATAGGCGAAGAAGATAGTTATGAAACAGATGAAGAGGGGTATATTTCAGCTCCTATTGATGAAGGGTTAACTGGAATTGATGGTAAATTAACCTTTAGAATTGCCTTGGTTGAAAGTGATGAATACGGCACAATAATTGTAAACGTAACTTCAGACAAAGGTGAAAAAATTGAAGACGAATCAACTTTTGATGAACGAACCATGTGGTCACCTCCAAACAAAACACCTTTGTTTTTATGGATTTTTCCAAATATAATATTAGTAACTATATGGAGTATCTTAGTATTTTTAACGCTTAATTTATTTAAAATTTATAAATCAAATAAAACTAAAAAGTCATGAAAAATTTAAAAAAAATAATGTTGTTAGGAATTGCAACTGTTTCGGTTATAACCTTTACATCTGCTGTTAAAGCAACTTGGGAAGTTCCAGCTAAATACAAAACAATGAAAAATCCTACTGATGCAAAAAATGCAGAAAACATCACTGTTGGAAAAACATTGTTTACTAAGCATTGTGCTTCTTGCCACGGTAAAAAAGGGTTAGGTGATGGTTCAAAAGCACCAGAATTAAAAGGCGATTTAGGCGATTTTTCATCTGCCGAATTTCAAAAACAAACTGACGGAGAAATTTTTTACAAAATGATAGATGGTCGCGATGATATGCCTGGATTTGCTAAAAAAATTGCTTCAGAAGAAGATAGATGGTTAATTGTTAACTTCGTAAGAACGCTTAAAAAATAATAACGGATTAAATGGTAAAAAAGCCGTCCGTCGATTGACGGACGGCTTTTTATTTATATGCATTGAAAATTTAATTATTAAAGAACTTAACCACTAAAAAGATGAAAAATTTAACATTAACAGTAGGTTTAGTACTTTTCGCTTTGTTTTTTCAGCATTGTAAAAATAATACAGAACAAGAATTAGCTGTAACTGACAAAATTGAAAATAGTATTGAACCAAAGATAGTGAATTCGGAAACTGAAAACAATCCCGAAACAACAGTAGAAAATACTTTAGCTATTGAAAATGAAGTACCTATAAAAAATAACGAAGTTAAACCAGTAATAAATACATCACCAAAAACAACGTTGCCAAAAATAACCGAAACAAAAGAAGTTAAAACTATTGTAGAAACTCCAGCACCAATAATTAAGGATGAGCCTACTACACCAACCCCAAAAGAAGAAGTAACAGTTAATGAACCGGTACCCAAGCCTGTGCCTAAACCTGAGCCCAAACCTATAGCAGAAACTCCTGTTGTTACTGATGTTTCAACTTGGGTAGTTCCGGCTAATTACAAAACCATGAAAAACCCTACAGATGTAATCGATAAAGAAAATTTAAAAATTGGCAAAGAATTATATACAAAACATTGTGCTTCTTGCCATGGTAAAAATGGGTTCGGAGATGGTTCTAAAGCTTCTGAATTAAATGGAGATTTAGGTAATTTTTCTTCGGCTAAATTCCAAAAACAAACCGATGGAGAATTATTTTATAAACTTATCGACGGACGTGATGACATGCCCGGATTTGAGAAAAAACTATCTATTGAAGAGGATAGGTGGTTAGTTATTAATTATATTAGGACTTTAAAAAAATAATTAAAAGGACAATCAGAATAAATAACTTTTTAAAATCCAAAAGCACTTCAATTAAAGAAGTGTTTTTGGATTTTTATAAAAAATTGACTCTAAGCAAATTAATTTTTTCTATATTTGAAAATAATAAAATAAATAACTTATGAAATGAGCATAACAGAAATTCGACACAAACACGAATGATGATAAGCGAATTCCATATGACCTATAAAAAACAATTAAAAAACAACATATGAAATACACTTCATTATTAATAATCTTGTTTATACTGTTTTCTTGCGGAGGAGAATCAACCGAACAAGACGATAATTTAACTGTGGAATCCAACTCCGACCTTACCAACGAAAGGATTGATAAAGCCAAAAAGGTATTTTATACCATTCCATCACCTTACGAAACGGCTTTAATTTTCGAAAGCTCAGGAGTAAATTATAACATTGGGTTATTAAATCCTATCGACAATGTGAGTAACTACTCTACAAGTGTTAAACAAGCTTTAAATTTTGGTGTTTATGGTGCAGATTTAAGTTATGCCAACATTTTCGACCAATCGCAACAATGCATGTTTTACATGAATTGTGCTAAAAAATTGGCTGACCAACTTGGCGTTACTGCTGCTTTTGATGCCGAAACCATTGAACGTATTGAAAGAAACTTGAATAATAGAGATTCTTTGATGAACATCATCAATGATTCTTACTTTATTGCAGACTCACATTTAAAGGAAAATCAACAAGATTATTTGTCGGCACTAATTATTGCTGGTGGCTGGATAGAAGGTTTATATTTAGGTTCTGCAACCCTAAAAAAAGAAAAACCAAGCGAACCTATTATGAAAGCAATTGCTGACCAAAAATATGCCATGGAAAGCCTTATAGAATTAATGGGTTTATACAACAATGAAGAAGTAAGTACTCTCAAAACCAAACTGATGACAATAAAAGTCAGTTTTGATAAAATCACCGAAACATCAACAGAAACTTCAGTAAATAATGATAAAGGTGTTGCAGTTATCGATGGAGGTACTTCTTTAAAATATTCTCCAGAAATAATTTTTGAAATAGCACAAAACGTAAAAACATTAAGAAATGAAATTATTGAATAAATCACTTATCGTTAGCTCAATCTTAATTGTTTTTATTGGGCTTTCTAATTTGTCTTTTGGACAATGTACCTCTTTTACAAAAAAACAGGGATTTCCAGCATTAGAACCATTTACTCACAACGGACAATTAACCAGTACCAAGTTTATGCCTGGTGATGATGCAGAAATAGAAATGACTTTTAATGAAGGAAATGATTACCGAGTGTTAGTACTTTTTCAAGAGGTTTTAGGAAATGTGACGTTTACAATAAAAGATAAAATGGGTAAGGTTTTGTTTTCAAGTAAAGAAGGTGATACCAAACCTTTTTGGGATTTTAGAGTAAACTCTACACAACAACTGATTGTTCATGTCTTAGTTCCAAAAATGGACGACAAAACATCAAACAAAATATTACCACAAGGTTGCGTTTCGGTTTTAGTAGGATTTAAACCTCAAGAAAGTAAATCAAAAGTAAAAATGATGAAATAATTTTTATTACAGCCCACGGTTTAAACTGTGGCTATAATAAAAAAAATTACTTTTGCCGCATGGCAATAACAAATGAAGACAATTTAAAAAAAATCATTTCTCATTCGAAAGAATATGGTTTTGTATTTCAATCGAGTGAAATTTACGACGGACTTAGTGCAGTTTACGACTATGGTCAGCTAGGTAGCGAACTCAAAAAAAACATTAAAGAATATTGGTGGAAATCAATGGTGCAAATGCACGAAAACATTGTTGGTATTGATTCTGCCATATTTATGCATCCCGAAATTTGGAAAGCCTCAGGCCATGTGGATGCTTTTAACGACCCCTTAATCGACAATAAAGATTCTAAAAAAAGATACCGTGCCGATGTATTAATTGAAGAACACATTGGAAAAATTGAAGCTAAAAACGAAAAAGAAGCTGAAAAAGCCCAAGCTCGTTTTGGGGATGCTTTTAACCGTGAGCAGTTTTTGGCAACCAACCCAAATGTGCTAAGAAACCAAGCTAAAATTGACGAAATCAACGCTCGTTTTAAAACCTGTATGAACAGCGATGATTTAGCTGGAGTAAAAAAATTAATCGAAGATTTAGAAATTGCTTGTCCGATAAGTGGTTCTAAAAACTGGACCGATGTGAAACAATTTAACTTAATGTTTAGCACTGAAATTGGTTCAGTTTCAGAAACTGCCAACAAAATTTATTTACGCCCGGAAACTGCACAAGGTATTTTTGTAAACTTTTTAAATGTGCAAAAAACAGGACGTATGAAAATTCCGTTTGGTATTGCACAAATTGGTAAAGCGTTCAGAAATGAAATAGTTGCCCGTCAATTTATTTTCCGTATGCGTGAGTTTGAACAAATGGAAATGCAATTTTTTGTTCGTCCAGGTGAAGAAATGAAATGGTACGAATACTGGAAAAACGAACGAATTAAATGGCACCAATCGTTAGGAATTGATGCTAAATATTACCGTTTTCACGACCACATTAAATTGGCTCATTATGCCAATGCGGCTTGCGATATCGAATTTAATTTTCCGATGGGATTTAAAGAACTGGAAGGAATTCATTCCAGAACAGATTTCGACTTAAAACAACACGAAAAATATTCGGGTAAAAAATTACAATATTTCGATAACGAACTCAACGAAAGTTACGTTCCTTTTGTGGTAGAAACTTCGGTAGGATTAGACCGAACATTTTTAGCCATACTTTCTGCTGCTTTTCAAGAGCAAAAACTGGAAGATGGTTCTGACAGAGTGGTATTGAAATTACCAGCGTTTTTAGCACCTATAAAAGTGGCGGTTTTCCCTTTAATTAAAAAAGACGGTTTGCCAGAAAAAGCTCAAGAAATTATTGACGAATTAAAATTTGATTACAACACTCAATACGATGAAAAAGATTCGGTTGGTAAACGTTACCGCCGACAAGATGCTATTGGAACACCTTATTGTATTACGGTTGACCACCAAACATTAGAAGACAATACCGTTACTGTTCGTGACAGGGATACCATGCAACAACAACGAATTAGCATTACTGAAATAGCTGGGTTGCTAAAAGATAAGTTGGACATTAGAAAGGTGTTGGGGTAATTTTTAGTTCGTCATTGCGAATG
Organism: uncultured Vicingus sp.; assembly: GCA_964371285.1. Taxonomy (GTDB): domain Bacteria; phylum Bacteroidota; class Bacteroidia; order Flavobacteriales_E; family Vicingaceae; genus Vicingus. The sequence goes on from CAYJMI010000054.1 coordinate 11,762, forward strand.
ACCATAAGGAGTGAAGCAATCTCATTATTGAAAGATTACTTTCCCGAAAGCTTTCGGGATTACCTCCTCGCAATGACGAGTGGAACATCAAATCGTTTTTGCACCAAGCATTTTGCACAATAACCCAATGTGCCCTATATGTCCACCTTCGTGACGGATGTGGTGATAAATAATTTGTTTTTTGCTATCGCCTTTTTTAAAATCTAACTTTACATGATTGGATAGTTGTAAATCATCGTCAGATAACGATTTTATTACTTCGAGTGATTGAGCATGAACACTTTTTAAAGCGGCTTTAATTTCTTCAATTGGAGGAAGTTCATTTGTATTTGCTGCTGGTTTGCCTAGTTCAAATTTCTCTAACCACGAAATTGCAGAACCGTGATTTGAACAAGCCCTTAAAATTAAAAAATTTTGAGCCCAAACCATGTGGCAAAGCTCCCAAGCCACCGAATTGAATTTTTTTTCATTTATTTCAGGGGTTTCGTACCACAACGATTTATCTAATTTTGATAAATAGAAATATAACAAATCACGGGTGTTGTCGGTTATTTCTGCTAATGTTTGAGATGTTGTCATGTAGTTTAATTTTCAATAAATGTAGTAATTTTTTTAGCAGAGAAGCAAAGCTTTTTTAAAAAGCTTTGCTTCTAACCCCAATTTTAATTTTGTAAAATTGAATTAAGTTCGAAATTATATTCTTTAATATAACTATTTAAATCAAACATTCAATCGAATTTCAATTTTATTGTAAAAAAATCAAAATAAAATTTTGTAATTAAAAATTTTGTTCTACTTTTGCCTCATCAATCATTTACAAGTTCTGTAAAAAGTTTTTGTAACTGTTTATAAAGAAGAAGCGAGAGATTAGGCTCTATGACCTTCTGGCAACCAACTAAAAGTCACGCCTTCAGCGTGATTGGAAAACAGGTGCCAAATCCTAACCACGTCTTAGGCGTGGGAAAATAAATAAATTACAAAATGAAAACAAAAACAAAAAATCAAATCAACAACTCCGAAAGCTCCACGAGCCTAAAAAGTAATGTATTAGTATCCTTTTTTACTGAATCCTTTTCAGTAATGATGATGTGTTGCATGTGCTGCTGCATGTGTTAATACATCTTTTTTATTTCATTTCTTTTTCTCGAAATTAAAGATGTAGGTTTTTCCGAACGGAACAACTTTATTCTATCATATCTATTTTTTCAAAATCAGTAAACCAATTAATTATTTATAAATCTTAAAAACTAAATTATCATGAGCACAAAAAAATTAAAATTCGAAACATTACAATTGCATGCAGGTCACGATGTTGACCAAACAACCAATTCAAGAGCAGTTCCAATATACCAAACTGCTTCATACACGTTTAACAGTGCCGAACATGCTGCCAATTTATTTGGATTAAAAGAGTTCGGAAACATTTACACTCGTATTGGAAACCCCACTACCGACGTGTTTGAAAAACGTATAGCAGCTTTAGAAGGAGGTGTGGCAGCTTTAGCAACATCGTCGGGGCAAGCGGCACAATTTTTAGCCTTAAACAATATTTTACAGGCTGGCGATAACTTTGTAACCTCTCCATTTTTGTATGGCGGAACATACAACCAGTTTAAAGTTGCTTTTAAACGATTAGGTGTTGAATCTCGTTTTGCAAAATCGGACAAACCGGAAGATTTTGAAAAACTCATCGACCAAAATACCAAAGCTTTTTATTTGGAAACCATCGGAAATCCGGGCTTTAACATTCCAGATTTTGATGCCATTATTGCGTTAGCCAAAAAATACGATATTCCGGTAGTAGTTGACAATACTTTTGGTGCAGGAGGGTTTTTATTCCGACCTATTGAGCATGGGGCAAATGTAGTGGTAGCTTCGGCAACCAAATGGATTGGTGGACACGGAACTACCATAGGTGGTGTAATTGTTGATGGTGGAAATTACAACTGGGGAAATGGAAAATATCCTCAATTTACTGAACCAAGCGAAGGGTATCATGGATTAAAATTCTGGGATGTTTTTGGAACCGACGGTCCTTTTGGCAACATAGCTTTTATTATTAGAGCAAGAGTGGAGGGTTTACGGGATTTCGGAACTGCTTTATCACCATTTAATGCTTTTCAATTGATACAAGGCTTGGAAACACTTTCGCTGCGAGTTGAACGACATGTAGAAAATGCGTTGAATTTGGCGACATGGTTAGAAAATCATCCACAAGTTGAAAAAGTGAACTATCCGGGATTGGCTTCTTCGCCATACCACACGTTAGCCAAAAAATACCTGAAAAATGGTTTTGGTGGAGTGTTGAGTTTTGAACTCAAAGGCAGCAAAGAAAATGCCATCAAGTTTATTGATTCGTTAGAATTGGTAAGCCATGTAGCCAATGTTGGTGATGCCAAAACCTTAATCATTCAACCATCAGCAACAACACATCAACAGTTAAGTATTGATGAACAATTGGCTGCTGGAGTTACCCCAAATTTGCTAAGAGTTTCTGTGGGAATTGAAAACATTTTGGACATCAAAGCTGATTTTGAACAAGCCTTTAAAAAAGTGGCTGTAGCTTCAATTGCTGGTTCTGAAGCCATTTTAAACTAAACCATGAACACTCAACAGTTTAAATACAACAGCGAATTTCAATTGGAATCGGGAAGAACACTTCCTGAATTCCAATTGGGGTTTACTACGTTGGGCAAATTAAATGATGCTAAAGACAATGTAATTTGGATTACACATGCATTAACAGCTAACTCCAATCCCGAAGAATGGTGGAATGGTTTAGTAGGCAAAGGCAAGTTTTTTAATCCACAAAACCATTTTATTGTTTGTGCCAACGTTTTGGGGTCGCCTTATGGGTCAACCAATCCTTTATCGGTAAACCCACAAACAGGAAATAAGTATTATCATAATTTTCCAACACTCACCATTCGAGATATTGTAAATGCCTTTGAGTTATTGCGTCAACATTTGGGAATTACCAAAATCAATACGTTGGTAGGTGGTTCGTTGGGCGGACAACAAGCTTTAGAGTGGGCAATTCAGCAACCTGAATTAATAGAAAACCTGTTTTTAATTGCTACCAATGCTCAACATTCGCCATGGGGAATTGCCTTTAACGAAAGTCAGCGTTTGGCGATAAAAGCCGACAGAACCTGGTTTTCGTATAGCGATGATGCCGGAATAAAAGGTTTAAAGGCTGCCCGGGCAATTGCCTTGTTGAGTTATAGAAATTACCAAACCTATCAAATTTCACAAGAAGATTTAGAAGAAAAAACAGACGATTTTAATGCTTCGTCATACCAAAATTACCAAGGCGAAAAATTGGCAAATCGGTTTAATGCTTATTCGTATTGGCATTTGTCAAAAGCTATGGACAGCCATCATGTGGGGCGAAACAGAGGCGGAATTGTTCAAGCATTAAATTTAATAAAAGCAAAAACCTTGATCGTAGCTATTAGTTCGGATGTGTTATTTCCTGTTTCAGAATCCGAAACATTACATCAAAATATTAAAAACAGTGCCTTCGAAATTATTGATTCGCTTTACGGACACGATGGTTTTTTAATCGAAACCAAACAGTTGGCAAGCATTTTCGAAAAATTTTATATCACCAAAAAATTAAAAAAAGAACTTTATGAGTACGCAAACTAAAAATACAGCATTAATAGGTTTTGGAACAGTTGGTCAGGGTTTTTACCACTATTTGACCGCCAACAATGAGGACAAAAAATTGACAACAGTCGTGATTAAAAATGCTTCGAAAAGCAGAATTCCTGATACGTTGAATTTTACAACCGATGTAAATGAAGTTCATGAAAACAAAGAAATAAATACGGTTATTGAATTAATCAATGATGATAAAGAAGCTTTTAATATTGTAAAAAAAGCGTTGCAACAAGGTAAAAGTGTAGTCTCGGCAAACAAAAAAATGATTGCTCACCATTTGGAAGAGTTGGTGGAATTGGAGCAACAATTCGGCGGTAAATTTTTATACGAAGGAGCTGTTGCCGGAAGTATTCCCATCATTAAAATCATTAATGAACATTATGCTTTTGATGAAATTACCGAAATACGTGGCATTTTAAACGGTACATCCAACTACATTTTAACCCAAATTTTTGAAAAAGGAATAAGCTATGAAGATGCTCTACAACAAGCACAAGAAGCTGGTTTTGCCGAAGCCAATCCGATAGCTGATGTGGAAGGATACGATGCGTTGTACAAATTACTTATTCTTACCGCACATGCTTTCGGGAAATTTATTTTGCCCGAAAAAGCACTTCACATTGGTATCAACAACATTAAAAAAAGCGACCTAGCTTTTGCAAAAGCGAACCACTTAAAAATAAAATTGGTGGCTTCGATAAAAAACCACAACAACAAACTCACGCTAAGTGTTTTGCCCACTTTTGTTGACGAAAATGATGATTTGTTTCATGTAAAAAACGAATACAATGCCATTGAAGTAGTTTCGAAAAACATTGGTTCGCAGTTTTACAAAGGAAAAGGTGCCGGAAAACTTCCTACGGGACATGTGGTTTTTACCGATTATAAATCGCTAAAAGAGGCAAAATATAGCTACCGAAACATTGCATCGGGCAAAAGAATAAAATACGAAACCAATCAAAGTATTTGGGTGTATTCCGATAAAATTACTTTGTTGGAAAAATACTTGGAAGATGTGGTATTACTTAATGGGCCACAAGGTTACGGAAGATTAAAAATAGCCGATTTAATTAAAGCAAAAGAGTTGATAAACATTCATCATGTTTCAATTATTGCATTAAGCGATAAAATAAAACAACAACTTATTTTGCAATTCAAAAGAAAAATAGAATTTGCTTTAATCTAGAAACATTAAAGTACTATACAAAAAAATTAAAATAAACCGCAGAGTATCGCTGAGAAAAAATGAGAACCACAGAGCAAGAAATTTTTTTCTCTGCGTAGCTCTGCGAATACTCAGGGTGCTCAGCGGTTAAAACAAAAAATGTAATGGTAATTTAAAAGACTTGATAAACATGAAACATTAAATGACCTACATCACCAACACTTTAAAAATAAAAACTCATTTTTGCAGAAATAAACAGTAACTAATTCCATGAGTTTAGAACAAGTTAAAAGAACCTTTTCGACAGAAGAAATAAAATCCCTAAACGCCAAATACCGTAAGCTTTCTGTTACTGAAAGAATAGAGCAACTGTATAAAGATTTTGCAGCTGATGAAGTTATGTTAACCTCCTCTTTTGCTGCTACTTCAGCATTTTTGTTGCATGTATTTTCAAAAATAAATCCCCAACAAAAAATATATTTTATCAACACCGGTTATCATTTTGATGAAACGTTACAATACAAAGAAGCATTAACAAACTTATACGGACTACATGTTGAAGATGTAACTGCCGAAAAATGGGAACACGATTTTACCACCCAAGATGAAACGTGGAAAAAAGACCCTGATTTGTGTTGTTCGATAAATAAGGTAAAACCGTTGGAAATTATCAAAGAAAATTTTACGGTTTGGGTATCAGGTTTAATGGAGTGGCAAAGCGACCACCGTGCAACTTTAGATATTTTTGAAGAACGTGGAGGAATATTAAAATTTTATCCCTTGTTAGACATTACCAGAGAAGAGCGGGAAGGTTTTATCAAAAAAAACCAATTGCCTTTTCATCCGCTTATTTCTAAAGGCTATTTTTCTATTGGTTGTAAACATTGTACCTCGCCCGGATTAGGCAGGGAAGGTAGGTGGAACAACAGCCCTAAAACCGAATGTGGGTTACATTTGTAAAAATAAGTAGTCTATTTTTATTATTTTTGATAAGTATTGCATGAAAATTTTCATACATAAACAACCATATTATGGTATATATCTACCCAAATTTGGAGTGATATATACAGCTTTATGGTACATATAAACAAGTTATAGGCAAGCGTAAAGATCAATACGACAAACATCAACTGACCGACAAATTATCGAAAAGATAGAAAAAACAATACGACAACGGAATGAAAGGTTTAAGAATAATACAAGCGGAGATTGATGGAGATGTGTTTCCAATTTCACTAAAGGAGACAGAAAATCCTGAAAAGAATTTTTATACCGTTGTAATTGGTAACAATGCTGCTGGAAAAAGTCGCCTACTTGTAAATATTCTTAATGGTTTACGTCAAGTTGGTAACTCAAGAATAAAATCAAAAGAAGAGAGAACCAGTATTGACTTACTAATTGATAATAAAACCTACAATATTTCTAATGAAAAGTTTGGAATGTTTGAAGAGTTTTCAGAAAGTATAAATCTAATTTCAATTTCTAACAGTCTGTTTGATAAGTTTCCTCATCAAGCCAAATCTGATAAAAATTATTCTTATATCGGCACAAGAATGACAGGTATTGGGACGCATAAGCGAGGCATTGTAAATGACTTGATGGATATTTTTAGCGTTAATTTAAAAGACGATACTTTTGTAAAAAAAGCAAAAGAGCTTTTTGACTTTTTGAAAATTAAACCAGTTATAAAAATTTCATTACGTGCTTCATTTTCTTCCAGCCAGAGTAGATTTGATGATTTACTAAACAATATTAAATCAATTGAAAATTTAAAAAACTATTTAATAGGAATCACACAACAAGGATTTTATCGTCAACAATCTAACGTATTAGAGAAATATGCAAATGATGAAGAGTTTCTGAAAGGATTCTATCACTATCTTAAAACGCACTTATCTCAGTTCAAAAAACATTCTCGGGATGAAATGCAATACCACGAGATACACTTGGATAATCCTAGTAAAAACACAACCTTCATTAATGAATATGTTTACTTTTCGCTGTTAAGGAGATTAAATATCCTTACATATGATTATATCAAACTTCAAAAGGGTAAAGTTGAATATGATATTCAAGAATCAAGTACTGGTGAAATTGGTTTATTAATAACCTTTCTCCGCGCAATTCCTGAAATGAAATCGAATTCAATAATTTTTATAGACGAACCTGAAATTAGTCTTCATCCAAGTTGGCAAATGAGATATATTGAGCTTCTAAGAAGTTTTTTAAAGGGATATACAGGATGTCATATATTAATTGCAACGCATTCTCATTTTTTACTTTCAGATTTAAAAGAAGGATGGAGTTCAGTGCTCGTCTTAAATAATACGGATGGAAAAATAAAAGCGGAATTAAAAAGGCATACACCATTTGGTTGGTCGCCAGAAGCTATTCTTTACGAAGTATTTGGTGTCGTTAATGTTAGAAATCATTATTTTGAATATGACTTACGGCAAATGTTATCATTAATCTCAAACCGGTCAGTAAAAATAAACCAAATTGAAAAATATATTGAAAAATTTAAGCAGTTTCAATACTCCGAAGGAGACCCTTTGAATTTAATAATTAAAGAAGCAGAAACCTATGTCAAAGAAAAGAAGTAAAGCACCTTTTCTATTTCAAAGTTTAAAGGGTAAAAAAATTAAATTTAGTAGAGCCGAACAAGTGGTAATTGATGGCTTAAAACCTCTTTCAGGTGGAGAATGGGAAGGAGCCATTAAAGGAACTTCTACAGTCCGAAGAATGGACAGAGATGCAGTAAGAATTAAGATAAAAGATAAACTGATTAAAATACAGGACCGCTACTGTATTTACTGTGGTCTGCACGAAGATTATTGCGGCACACTAGAGCGAGAACATATTGCGCCTAAAGGAACGACAAGCTATCCTCATTTTATGTTTGAACCTGAGAATCTATGTTTAGCTTGTCATCATTGCAATTTTGATCTTAAAGGCGAAGTTGATACTATTTCAAAACCTTCAAGTGTTTACAAGAACAATAAGTTTACAATCGTGCACCCATATTTGAATGATTTTGATTCTCATATAACATTTGTTGTAAAAAATGGAAATGCCATAATTCAACGAAAACCAGGATCAAGGAAAGGAAAGAGAACAATTGAACTTTTCGAACTTGATAGCCCCGCAAACACTGACAAAAGAAGTGGGTTACTTATAAAGAACGAATGGACATTCAAGGACAAATATGATACAATGCTAGAAGCTGCATTAAAGAGAAAATATATACGGACTTAAAGAATACAGACGACAAATTTAAACAGAATGAAAAATGGTTGTACCCCAAATTGGACAATAACGCCAGCCTATAACAGCACCCTCGCAATATGCTGGGGTTCGTGCAAGTTGCAAATGTTTTTCACAGCGGTATAAATTTATTTCTAAACATTTGCCATAACCTGTGGAGCATTTAATTAAGTTTGTGGTAGTAGACGGTGAAGTGCTTTCTAATCCAGTACATCGCAAGGCTGCCAACCGTTACCAGTTTAAGCCCCCCCTGAAAGTAATCCAATTAAAAATAGAATTCAATAAATAATCAAAAAAGCGAGTTTAAAAATAATTTGTTAATTTTAAACTATACAGCGTTCAACTATTAAAAAAATGAAAACAACAAGCTCTTTAGTAATATTTTTCCTGCTCTTTTTTTGGAGTGGGAGTAACAACACGTACGCACAATCGGCAAACGATACCGTAATTTTTAATACACTTGGAAAGTTTGATTTTAATTTCACTTATTCGGGCTACACCCCATTGATTGACAGGCTTGGGCGACCTTATGTTTACCTTGCTACAAAAGAACTTGGTTTGGTAACTTTTGATGTTTCCAATACCATGAATCCTGTACTGGTTGATTCGCAAACGGTTGTTTTGCTCGGAAACCTTAAAGTAACCGGGCTTGCACAAGACAGTATTTATCTTTTTGTTTCACTTGGCGATTTTCAAGGCTCAGGTCAGAATGCCGGGCTTGCCATTTTTGATGTTTCTAATCCTGTTGTACCTGTATTACTTGATAGATGGGATACTACCGCTTTTAATACAGGTGTAGCCACAGTAATACAACAAGGAAATTATGCTTATCTCGGTGCAATGTCGGCAGGTGTGGTAATACTTGATGTTTCCAATAAACAGGATATCCAATTTGTTTCACAAATTATCCCTGATACTACCTTTGGAAATCAAACTCATGTATATCATTCTCGCGGACTTTTTTTAAACGGAGATACTTTGCTTGTGGCTAATGATAATGGTGGACTTCGAGCAATTGATGTTACGGATAAACAAAACCCTGTTGAAATTGGAAAATACATCAACAATACGATGTCGGCGGTTGCAGACCCTTTTTACAATCATGTGTATCGAATAGGAAATTATGCCTATTGTGCAATGGATTATTGTGGATTTGAAGTAGTGGATGTTACTACCCCTTCTTTAATGGCTGAAGCTTCGTGGCTAGACCCGTGGAACTGTACCAAATTGCCACCTCCTTTTGGTTCGTGGAATGGAAGCGATGGACATACCAATGAAATTGCGTATTCTTCCTCTCAAAATGTGTTGTTTTTTTCCAGTGGCGATTCGGAAGTACTTGCCTTAGACCCGTCGAATCCTTTACAGCCTCGAATTATGGGCTCATGGGGAGCTACCAACGATAGTATAGGAACTTGGGGGGTTGATGTTTTCGGTAATTTGGTAGCACTGGCAAATATTCGCACATTTGGTTTTCCATTTGTTTCAACGGTTGGAGGATTGCAACTGTTAAACTGGAACCTTGTGCTTGGTGTTGAAGATAATGACCAAAAAAAGATGACGTTGAATATTTTTCCGAATCCTGTTGGCGAAAAATTTACTTTGGAACTTCCAACTATAGAAAAAACTGATTATACCCTTGAATTAATGGATGTTTTTGGTAGGATGGTTTTAAAAGTGGAAATAAAAAGTAAAAAATCAGAAATTCAAACTGATAAATTACAGAACGGAATTTATCTGGTTCGTTTGATACAAGAAGGCAAAACAATAACCACAAATAAGTTAATTGTTACTGACTAAAAATTAACCCATTAAAAAAAGCCATCGCAAATGAATTGCGATGGCTTTTTTAATGAAAAATTTTATTGTTTATTCAACTGCATGTTGAATTTGAATTTTATTTACTTTTTGATTTACCCCTTGAATTGGTGCTTTAGGTTGAGGTTTTTTCTCTTCTGTAGTTGTTTTTTCTGTAGAAGTGGTTGTGCTACTAGAGCTTGAAGCAGTTGTTGAAGCTGATTTACAACTTACCAAAGTAACTGTCCCGATAGCTATCAGGATGGATAGAAATAGAATTTTTTTTATCATGACTTTATTTTTTGTAAAATTACACTTATTTATAAATACTTTTTGGTTAAAACTTTTACAGGAAACCAAGAAGCAATAATTCCAATACTTAATACAATGGCTGAAATACTTACAAAATCCATCCATTTTAATTCCATGGGGTAAAAATCTACGATACCACCATTTAAACGTAACAAACCAAATTTCATTTGAACCCAGCACAACAACGCACCAAAAACCATTCCAGAAACCGCACCTAATAAGTTAATGAGCATGCCTTCGGCAAAAAACAATTGTTGCACAAGCTTGTTATTTGCTCCCATGGTTTTTAAAATCCAAACATCTTCTTTTTTGTCAATAATAAGCATGGTTAACGAGCCAATAATGTTAAAAGAAGCTATTACTAAGATAAATGATAAAATTAAAAAGGTAATCCATTTTTCGGTTTCGTTGGTTTTAAACACCAATTCATTTAACTCATAACGTGTTTGTACTTTATACTTTTCTCCCACCAATTGCTGAATGGCAGCTTTGGTTGTTGCCCAATGAGCGTTTTTTGCTAATTTAATTTCTATCGAAGAAACCTGATTGGGTTTATCCAATAAACTCCTAACAAAGGGCAAGGATGCCAATACATATTTGTTGTCGAAATCCGGACTAATTGAAAACAAGCCTGAAGGTGTTGCAAATTTTCGATGAAATTCTTCGCCTGGAATTAAACTCTTTTTTTGACCTTTTTTTGGAATAATTACACTTACCTCTTCGGTAATTCCAGTGTTGATGTATAACGATAAGTTGCTGGCAATTCCATAGCCAAAGTTGAGGTAATGGATGTTTTCTGTGTCATCAATATATCGACCTTCGTACATTAACGAATCCAATCCAGTCATCTTGTAAAAGGTAGTTTCTACTCCTTTTAAAGTAGCCACAGTTTGTTTATCGCTGTACTTAAACAAGGCAACATCTTCGAGGTTTTCGGTTAAAAAATCAACTTCGGTTAATGCTAAAAGTTTATCTTTTGGAAAAGTGGTAACATCAAATGTTTTTCCAACAACAGCCGTAATTTTGAGGTCAGGGTCAAACGATGCGTAAAGTTGGTCAACCAAAGTTTGCAACCCGTTAAATGCCGACAAAACAATAACCAACGCCATGGTGGCAATACCAATTCCGCTCACCGAAATCCATGAAATAATATTAATAACGTGGTGCGATTTTTTTGAAATCAAGTAACGTTTGGCTATGTAAAATGGAAGGTTCAAAGTTTATCAGTTTATCAGTTCTCAGTTTACTAGTTCGCTCCTCTACGCAAGCCCTCCCTTCGGGAGGGTTGGGTGGGCTTTTTCACAAATCTTTCATCGCTTCATCTAAAGCCTCGGCATAATCTAAAGAATCGTCTAAATAGAAAGCAACTTCAGGAGTAATTCGCAATTGGTTTTTTATTCTGTTGCCCAATGCACCACGAACCAATTTTGATTGTGCATTAGCCGATTTAATACATTCGACAGGGTCTAATGCACCAAAAACACTTAAATACACTTTAGCAAAACTAAAATCTGGCGACACCCTTACTACTGTTACACTTACCATAGTGCCCGGAAACCAACTGGTGCTGTTTTGTTGAAAAATGGTGCTCAACTCTTTTTGCAACAATCTGGCAACCTTATTTTGTCTTACTGTACTCATG
>CAYJMI010000055.1:0-13297 GCA_964371285.1 uncultured Vicingus sp.
TTTAATTCGGTTTTAACTCCAAACAAGGTTTGACTACCCGTAATCAACGAACCTTTAAGTGGTAAAGAAACATTTCCAGCTTCAATTTTTTGAATAATTTCATCTTCATAACCTGTATATTCAATTTTCATTTGATTTTCAAAATCAAACGTTGCTTCTGTGTTATAATTTAAGGATAGTTTTAATTTATCACCAATGTTTCCAACTACATTTAATTGAATTTTTTGGTCAAAATTAAATGTTGTGGTACTTCTTTGATTTGCTGGTAAAGCAGGATTATCTCTAGTAGAACGGTTTAATCCAAATGATAATTCGGCAGAACCTTGAGGGCGAATATCAATGGTATTTCCTCCAAATATTCTGTCGAAAGTTCTACTTTTTATAGTTAAAGTTGGTCTAAAACCTTTGGTTTGATTAATATCATCGGCTGCTGCTTTTTCTTTCCAATATTTTTGCAACGATTTTTTTGAATCGTAATTAATATACTCTTCAAAATCCATGTAGGTAGGGTATTTGATGTATTTATCTCCTAACTTTTCGTAATAATTATAATTCTCTGTTTCAGGGTCATATTCGAAACCTGATTCGACATTTGAAGGATTGTGTAAGTACAATCCTCCACTATTATTCTCATCTGGATTTCCAACCCCATCTTTAAATGGAAAAGGCAATTCTATTTCAGGACTATCTATAGGGTTTTCTATCTCAAAAGCTAAAATATTGTTATGAGGAAGTGCATTTGAAAAAACAGGATTTATTATATAGTTAACAAGGGTTATCAATACTGATAACCCTAAAATTAAGCCAATTTTATAATATGTTTTTTTAACTATTTTCAAAACTATACCAGCTAATTTAAAGACTTTTTAAGGTTCTTTTAATCAGCTCTTCAACTGTTAAATTTGAATTTTCCATCATTATTTTAGTCAATGCTTTATCGGCTGGTAATTTAGAAAATCCCAACATAACAAGTGCACTTAACGCTTCATCTTTAATTGTATTGTTTGCAAAAGAAGGAAAAATTTCTGTACCATCCGACTTACCAACCTTATCACGTAAATCAATAATAATTCGTTCTGCTGTTTTTAAACCAATCCCTTTTACACTTTTCAATACATTTACATTACCAGAAATAATAGCTATTTTAGTTTCTTCGGGCGATAAAGAAGATAAAATCATCATAGCAGTGCTTGAACCAACCCCAGAAACAGAAATTAATTGCCGAAACAATTCCCTTTCACTTTTTTCTTTAAATCCATAAAGTAAATGTGCATCTTCACGAACAACATAATGTGTAAGAAGTAAACAATTTTCATCATTTCCGATTTTTGAAAATGTGTTTAACGAAATATTTAATTGATAACCTACCCCATTGCAATCAATAACAACATAAGTTGGTGTTTTTTCAATTAGTTTACCTTTTATTTGTGCAATCATGTTTTAAAGTTTGAAGACCGAAGACCGAAGTCAGAAGACCGAAGCTACTTCGAACTTCGGTCTTCTGACTCCTGACTATATTTTATTTTCTTGTTTGAACATCTGCCACTGCAATAGTAACCATATTTACAATTTCCCGAACTGAACTACCCAATTGTAAAATATGAACTGGCTTTTTCATTCCCATTAAAATTGGCCCAATGGTTTCAAATCCAGCCATCTCTTGTAACAATTTGTATGCGATGTTTCCTGATGAAAGATTTGGAAAAATTAACGTGTTCGTATTTCTTCGTGCCAATTCAGAAAATGGAAAAATTTCATCTCGTAGTTCTTTGTTCAAAGCAAAATTTGCCTGAATTTCACCGTCAACAATAATTTCGGGATGCTTTTCATGCAATATTTTTGCAGCGGTTCTCATTTTAATTGCATCTTCTTCTTCAGATGAACCAAAATTGGAATAAGAGAGCAATGCTATTCGAGGAGTTATTTTAAACCGCTGAATAATTTTTGAAGTTAAAAGTGTGATATCAACTATATCTTGAGCCGTAGGATTAATATTAATGGTTGTATCTGCTAAGAAAAAAGGTCCTTGTTTGGTTATTAGAATATACATTCCCGCAATTTTTCGAACATCATCATCCGTTCCAATTACTTGTAATGCTGGTTTTATGGTATTGATATAATTTCTTGTCAACCCAGAAATTAAGGCATCTGCATCGCCAAATTCAACCATTGCCGAACCAAAGTAATTCCTACTTCTTATCATATCTCTAGCTTCTGTAACAGTAACGCCTCTTCTTTTACGTTTTTCGAACAACAGTTGAGCATACTTGTTTTTACGAACGTTTTCTTTTGAGCTTCTTGGGTCAATAATCGTTAAATCAGAAATATCGAGGTTAAATTCTTTGGCTATTTCTTCAATTCTTTTTACTTTACCTAATAAAATTGGAAAAGCAATACCTTCATCATGAACAATTTGAGCAGCTTTTAATGTTTTATAATTATCTGCTTCTGCAAAAACAACTCTTTTAGGATTTCTTTTTGCACGTTGAGTAATGTTTTTTAATAACTTGTTATCTTGTCCTAATCTACTTGCTAAATGCTCTTTATATTCTTCCCAATCAGTAATAACATGTTGAGCAACGCCAGAATCAATTGCAGCTTTAGCCACCGCTGGAGCTATGGTAGTTAATAATCGAGGGTCAATTGGTTTAGGGATGATAAAGTCTTTTCCAAAAACAATATTTTTTTCTGAATATGCTTCATTTACTTCTTCTGGAACAGCCTCTTTTGCCAACGAGGCAATAGCTTTAACGGCAGCCAATTTCATTTCTTCATTGATACAAGTGGCTCTAACATCTAAAGCCCCTCTAAAAATGTATGGAAATCCGAGTACATTATTCACCTGATTGGGATAATCTGACCTACCAGTTGCCATAATAATATCTTTTCGTGCAGACATGGCATCTTTATATGAAATTTCTGGATTGGGATTGGCTAATGCAAACACAATTGGATTTTTTGCCATGGATTGTACCATTTTTTTGTTTAGAACTCCACCTTTCGACAATCCTAAAAACATATCAGCATCTTTTAATGCCTCTGCAAGTGTGTGTAAATCTCTTTTCGTCGCAAATTCAATTTTGGATTCGGATAAATCTTTTCTATCGGCACGAATAACCCCATCACTATCAATCATTACAATATTTTCTGGCTTAACACCCAATCTTTTGTACAATTTTGTACACGAAACAGCCGAAGCTCCTGCACCACTAACTACCAAACGAATTTCTTCAATTTTTTTTCCAGCTAATTCTGTTGCATTTAACATGGCTGCTGACGATATAATTGCCGTGCCATGTTGGTCATCGTGCATTAATGGAATGTTTAACTCTTCTTTTAACCGTCGTTCTATTTCAAAACATTCAGGAGCTTTAATATCTTCTAAATTAATTCCTCCAAAAGTTGGAGCAATGGCTTTTACGGTATTTACAAACAAATCAATGTCTGAAGCATCTACCTCAATATCAAATACATCAATATCTGCAAAAATTTTAAATAACAAACCTTTTCCTTCCATTACTGGTTTTCCAGCCAATGGACCGATATTACCTAAACCTAAAACTGCTGTGCCGTTAGAGATTACTGCTACCAAATTTCCTTTTGCAGTATATTTGTAAACATCTTCAGGGTTTGCTGCAATCTCCAAGCACGGTATTGCAACTCCTGGCGAATATGCCAAAGATAAATCTCGTTGTGTACTATATGGTTTGGTTGGAACCACTTCAATTTTACCCGGTTTCCCCTGTGAATGATACTCTAAAGCATCAATGTCTTTTCTACTTTTTCCCATTTTTTTACTTGATTCTATGACCCGTAAAAGTAATAATATTCTTGAGACAGAAAACAGCTATTACTTAAATAAAATTTAGCTATTTTTATCCTTTCATAAAATAGAAAAATGAAGCATGTAGTTATTTTCTCAGGGGCTGGAATTAGTGCCGAAAGTGGCTTAAAAACCTTTAGGGATACTGATGGTTTATGGGAAAATTACAAAATTGAAGAAGTTGCTACTCCTGAAGCCTTTGAAAATAATCCACAATTGGTTTTGGAATTTTACAACATGAGAAGAAAACAGGTACTTGAAGCTCAACCCAATGCTGCACATTTTTCTATTCTGGATCTTGAAAAAAATTTCAATGTTCAAATCATTACTCAAAATATTGATGATTTACACGAGCGAGCTGGTTCTAAAAATGTGCTGCATTTACATGGGGAGATTTTAAAATCCAGAAGTATAAACAGCCATTTAACTTATCCTATAAAAGGACATGAAATTAAACATGGCGATTTATGCGAAAACGGGCATCAACTTCGCCCAGATGTAGTATGGTTTGGAGAACATGTTCCCAACATGGAAAAAGCTGAAAAATTATGTGAAAAAGCTGATATATTAATTGTAATTGGAACTTCCTTAAATGTTTATCCCGCTGCCAATTTAGTAGATTGTGTAAACAATAATTGTAAAATTTATTTGATTGACCCCAGCGAAGTTCCTCTTTGGAAAAGAAAAAATGTAACTCAAATTAAAATGAAAGCCACAGAAGGACTTCCTCTTTTAATAAAAGAACTGTCGGAAAAAAAATAGCCTCATTTTTTCATTAATTTTACTTCATGAAGAAGCTATTGTTATTAGCATTATTTTTTACCTTTTATTCCAATTTTTACAGTCAGGTTTTTAAAGCCGGTGTAATATTAGGTTTAAGTGGCTCGCAAGTGGAGGGTGATGGTTATAGTGGTTACCATAAATTAGGATTTATTGTTGGTGGATTTACTAATGTAAATATTTCAGAAAAATTTTCGACTCAATTAGAAATGTATTATATCAATAAAGGTAGCCAAAGAAACCCAAATACCAGTACTGGAGATGTTGATGCTTTTAAACTCAACATCAATTATATTGAAATTCCATTAGCTCTGCGTTACCATTACAAAAAATTTATGTTTGAAACTGGTTTGTATTACAGCAAATTTTTAGGTTATTCTATGAGTGACGAATTTGGTGGTTTAACTGATGAACCTTTCCCTTTTAAATCATACGATTTTGGCGGTTTTTTTGGACTAAATTATCAATTAAATGAACATTTTATTTTCAATATACGGTCAAAAAATTCATTGGTTCCTGTTCGAGATTTTCAAAATTTAGACCAACAAATTGGCATATTAAATCAATTATTTAATAGAGGTTGGTACAATATAGATTTGAATTTTTCTATTCGATATCAATTTAATAAATAAGCATGAAAAGAAAAATTGTAATAGCCATAACTGGAGCATCAGGTAGTATTTATACTAAATTGTTGTTAGATTTTTTAAAACTGCAAGAAAACATTGAAGTTGGTGTGGTAATGAGCGACAATGCAAAAACGGTTTGGAATCATGAATTAGAAAATGCCGATTTCAATAACTACCCTTTTCAATTTTATGATAAAAATGATTTTAACGCACCTTTTGCATCAGGCTCAGCAAAATATGATACGATGATAATTATACCTTGTTCGATGGGAACAATGGGTAGAATTGCATCGGGTATTTCTAACGATTTAACTACTCGTGCTGCTGATGTAATATTGAAAGAACGAAGAAAATTAATTCTAGTTGCTCGTGAAACTCCTTACAACCTTATCCATATCAACAATATGAAAACAATTACTGAAGCTGGTGGTATTATTTGCCCTGCTACGCCAAGTTTTTACAGCAAACCTGCCACCATTGAAGAAGTTGCTAAAACTGTCGTAGATAGAGTAATTGATTTAATGGGTTTAGAAAATGAAAGTTATCGGTGGGGACACTAGATACTAGACAAAAATCTGATATTTCTTTTTAAACCTTCAAATTTGGTTCGTTTTACTGCCGATTTTTTAAACAGTTCGTTAAAAATTTCTTTGGTTAATTCCCTCCATTCCTTTTTAGAATAGTTTAATAGTGTTTGATTTGGACTAAAAAGCAATTCATTGGTTGGTGTAGAAAATCGATTCCATGGGCAAACATCCTGACAAATGTCGCAACCAAACATCCAATCGTTAAATTTTCCTTTTACTTCGTTCGGCAAGATTGCATCTTTCAGCTCGATGGTAAAATACGAAATACATTTGCTTCCATCAACCACCTTGTTGGGTAAAATGGCTTCTGTCGGGCAAGCTTCCACACAGGCATTACAAGTTCCGCAATAATCTTTTATAGGAGTATCGTAATCAAATTCCACGTCTAAAATAATTTCTGCCAAAAAGAAAAACGAACCTTGTTTCGGATGGATTAACATGGAGTTTTTTCCTATCCAACCCAATCCACTTTTTTTTGCCCAAGCCCTATCTAAAATTGGTGCTGAATCGGTAAAAACTCTAGCATTAATTTCGCCAATTTCTACCGTAATAAATTGAACCAATTGTTTTAGCTTCTCTTTAATTACATGATGATAGTCTTCGCCATAAGCATATTTCGAAATTTTATAGGAATCTTCCTTTTGCTGTTGTTGAGGAAAATAATTGTACATTAAAGAAATCACCGATTTCGAACCTTCAACCAATACAGTAGGATTCAATCTCTTATCGAAATGGTTTTCCATGTACTGCATTTTTCCATGCAAATTTTGTTTTAACCAATTTTCTAAACGTGGGGCTTCTTCTTCTAAAAATTCAGCCTTAGAGATACCACAAAACGAAAAACCTAAGCGAATTGCTTCCGATTTTAGTTTTTGGGTAACCGCTGCTTTGTTTGAATTCATTGAATTATTTTTGCTTCTTTTTGATAGTTACTTGGTCTGAATAACACCCCCCTAGCCCCTCTCAAGAGGGGAAAATAAAAAATTAATTTTTAGAAAAAAATGAATTTAAGGCATGAATCGATTTTACTTTAGCTTCTAAAAAGCCCATATGACCAACTTCTTCAAGCAACAAATAATCGCCATGTTTCGCTAAATTTGCTTGTTCAATTAAACCTTGGTAAGGCAAAATATTATCTTCTTTACCAATAATATATAAAACAGGATAAGGAGCAAAATTTAAGATGATTTCTCTATCCATTCTTATTTTCATACCTTCTAGGGCTGCAACTATTCCTTGCAAAGTAGTTGTCGATGCAATTTCTTTAATGGCATCTATTTCATCTTGATACGGATAATTTTTGGTGTAAAAAAGATTCGGTATAGCCTCGTTGATAAACAAATTTTTATTTTGTTTCACCACTTTAATTGCTCTGTCACGGTCTTTTTGTTTTTCATTACTATCTCCACGAGCCGAAGAATGAAACATACACAATCCTTTAATATTGTCAGGATATTGTTCTGCCAAAGCTAAACTAACGTAACCACCCAAAGAATGTCCCACTAAAAAAAACTTTCTGACTTTCAATTTTTTAAGAACAAAATGAACTGCTTCGGCCATTTCCTCCATGGTATGGTTGTAACTCAAACAGTCTGTTTTCCCATGTCCTAACAAATCGATGGTAACAATTCGATATTTTAAATTTAGCTGAAGAGTAAAATTGTTCCAAATGCTTTTATTTTCCAAAAAACCATGTAAAAAAACGATTGCTTTTCCAGCTCCGCTATCTGTATAGCAGATTTTTATATTTTTAAAATCTATAAATTGTTCGGCTAATTTTTCCAACCAACAAAAAGTTTATGCATTCATCAACGCTTCAATTTCGTCAGCTTCAATTGGAATGTTCTTCATTAAATCTATTGGAGCTCCATCGTTAGTGATTAAAAAATCGTTTTCGATACGAATTCCTAAATTTTCTTCACGAATGTAAATTCCGGGTTCAACGGTTAACACCATCCCTGCTTCAAAAGGGCGGTTTCTTATTTCTACATCATGTACATCTAAACCAATGTGGTGTGAAGTTCCGTGCATAAAATATTTTTTGTATAACGGATTTTTAGGATCTTGTTTCGCTACTTCATTTTTATCTAGCAAACCTAACCCAATTAATTCAGCTTCCATTACATCGCCTACTTTTGCATGATATGTTTCATGGTCTGTACCTGGAACCAACATAGCTGAAGCAGCTCTAAAAACTCTCAATACTGCATTATAAACCTCTTTTTGGCGAGATGTAAACTTTCCACTTACTGGAATGCTACGAGATAAATCTGAAGCATAATTACCATATTCAGCACCAACATCCATTAAAATTACATCACCGGCTTTACACTCCTTGTTGTTTTCGACATAATGCAAAACACAAGCATTAAATCCAGAGGCGATAATAGGTTCGTAGGCATGACCACGAGAGCGATTCATTAAAAATTCGTGTGTAAATTCCGCTTCAATTTCGTATTCCATCACACCCGGTTTTACAAATTTTAAAATTCTACGAACTCCCTTTTCGGTAATATTACACGCATGTTGCATGACTTCAATTTCTAAAGGAGATTTTATGGCTCGAAGCTTTCTCATAATCGGAGCCAATCTTTCGTATTCGTGTAACGTATATTTTTTCTGACACGATTTTCTAAACCTGTCATCTTTGGTTTCAACAATAGTGCTTGCTCGTAAATGTTCATTTTGATTCAAATAAATATGTTCCGATTCATGCACCAACGAATGAAGAATTTGGTCAAATTGTGAAGTCCAGTAAACTGTTTCAATACCCGATTGTTCAAAAGCTTGTTCTTTGGTCAATTTTGCACCTTCCCAAATGGCAATCAATTCGCTAGTTTCTTTTAAAAACAAAATTTCTCGATGTTTTGGATTGGTTGCATTTGGACAAATTACCAAAATAGATTCTTCTTGGTCGATTCCTGATAAATACAACAAATCGTTGTTTTGACGAAACGGCATCGAACCATCTGCATTGGTTGGCATAATGTCGTTTGAATTAAAAACTGCAACCGATTTTGGTTTTAATTGTTTTACAAAATTTGCTCTATTTAAAATGTACAGCGATTTGTTTATTGGAGTGTATTTCATTTTTTCAATTTTTTATCAAATGTAAGTATGAAATTTTTTAAAGAATAATTAAGTGGTGATTAATTCTTGTAAAGCGTCAATCCAAATTGGGCTTTCATTTAAACTCTCCACCAATTGCCAATTTTCGCCAGCATTTTTATGGAAAATTTCTTTAAACTCATGCCCAACCTCAACAGTTGTTTCCAGACAGTCAGCCACAAAGGACGGAGAAAAAGCCAACACATTTTTAATTCCATTTTTGGGATAATCGGCAATAACAATATCCGTGTAGGGTTTTAACCAAGGGTCACGCGTTCTGGTTTCTAAACGTGATTGAAAAGCTACATCAAATTGGCCTTCATTTAAACCCATTTCTGTAGCAATTAATCGAGACGTCTCATAACATTGAGCTCTGTAACAAAGTTTGTTTTGTTGGGTATAATTTTGACAACAAACCTCATCTAACTTGCACGAGCCATTTGTACAATCGTTTAGAATATGTCGTTCTGGTATCCCATGGAAACTGAACATCACTTTATCAAATTTTCCGGTAAGCCAATGTTTATTACCGTTTTCTGCAAAAGCCTGAATAAATTTTTTGTTAGAAACAAAATTCTCTACTATTTTTAGGTTTGGATGGTAATGCAATTCGGCTAAAACACTTTCTACTTTTTTAATACTCGATAATGTTGATGACGAGGCAAATTGTGGATACATTGGTATTACCACAATATTGTCGATGTCGTTTTTCTTAAATTCCTCTAAAACCTTTTTGATGGAAGGATTTTGATAACGCATTGCCAAACGGACAAAATAATTTTTGCCCATTTTTTCTTGCACCAATGCTTCTACTCTTTTTCCATAATATAATAAAGGAGAACCTTTTTCTGACCACAATTGCTGGTAAATTTTTGCCGATTTTGGTCCTCTAAAAGTTGTAATAATAACATTCACTAAAAACCAACGGTAGAGATAAGGCAAATCAATCACATATTTATCCATTAAAAATTCGCGTAAATATTTACGTACATCTTTAACCGAAGGACTATCTGGCGTTCCTAAATTAATTAACAAGATCCCTTTTTTTTGCATGGTTCAAAAATACTGATTACGTATTTAGTTTTAAAAGATTAGATTAACTTTGTTGACTAAAACAACAAGAATATGGACTATTTTTATTTAAAGGCATTGCACATTATTTTTGTGGTTACTTGGTTTGCCGGATTGTTTTACATCGTGAGGCTATTTATTTATCATGTTGAAGCCGAAGATGAGACTCCTGAAGCTAAAGCAATTTTACAAAAACAATATAAATTAATGAGCAGTCGATTGTGGTATGGAATAACCTGGCCATCTGCAATTCTTACAGCAATTTTTGCTTTTTGGCTGTTGTTTGGAACCGATATTGGAAAAAGTTGGTTATTAATGCCTTGGATGCACATTAAACTTGTTTTTGTGGCAGCTTTATATTTTTATCATTTTGCTTGTCACCGAATTTTTTCGCAATTGCAAAAAAACCAAATCAAGTACTCTTCCTTTAAATTAAGAATTTGGAACGAAGTAGCGACCGTATTATTATTTGCCATCGTTTTTTTAGTGATTTTGAAAGATTCTATCGGATGGGTTTGGGGTATTATCGGACTTTTACTTTTCTCTGGATTACTGATGATGGGAATAAAATGGTATAAGAAGATGAGAAAATAGGTTGTTTCTAGTTCCCAGTTTTAATACTCCAAATAAAGTATTCCTAAATACATCAATATCATTGTGCCATCCACAAAGCCTGAAAAAAATAATTCTCCTCTTTTTCTTGAGGTAAAAGCAATGATTATAAAAGTAAGTGAGGTAGTTATAACTGTAGCAATAAATTGGGATAAGTCAATCTGATTTAGATAAAAAAATTGTATCCACTTTATGCTTAAAAACAAAATTAATAAGCCATGAGAAAGTGTTATGGTGTTTTTTATACCAATGAACGATGGAATGGTTTTAATATTTGATTCTAAATCGTATCTTAAATCCCTTACATCAAAAGGCAATGTTATAGCAAGAATAAAAACAAACTGTTCCAAAAGCAAAAATAAAAAAGAGTTTTCCAACAACCCTTGAAATCCGAAATGATTAACTACCGGAATTGCTACCATTACTACCGACCAAACTAAAGAAATCACAAATATTTTTGCAAAAGGTAAATCGCGAATTGCTTTTTTATTGGGTAAAACAGGAAGTACATATAGCACAGAAAACAATGCTAATGGTATGATTAATATAAAAACATTAACATTTAACTGAGTTAAAAAGTAGGCACTCAATAAAATTGATAAAATAGCCGCTACAACTAATTTTTTTCTGTTTCTTATCATCCATCCTAATCGTATTCCAATCAATTTCCCTAACAAATCTACACTCTGAAGCCTATAGATACGTTGAAAATTATAAGTAAAAAAAGTAGAGAAAAAAATAAGTGCTAAAACATTAAAAGAGTTCTCTTGTGGTATTTTTAATAAAAGATAGGTTTGATGGGCTAATAGCGTAATGCACAAGGATACAAACAAGTTGCTGTAAACTATGCTTCTTATCAAATATATGAGGGCTCTCAATTAGGTTAATTAATTAGAATTTCCATTCACCAAAAAACTAATCAAAAAACCAGAGCCCATTCCGATAACACTACTTAATAATGCATTTTGTGTTCTCTTGCTTCGAGCGACACGTTCATGACCTCTCAAGTATTCATCTTCTTTTAAATACTGTAAATCTGTAAGTCTTTTTTGTTTTACACTTGTAGAAAAAGGCAACGTAATAGTTGTATATATTAATGGTGCTGCTGCATAAATAAAAGCTTGGTCTTTGTGCATAAAGTAACCAGCTACACCACCTGCAGCGAGCCCTACAACATTAGAAAACCTTGAATGATAGGATTTAAAAGCGTCTCTTTCTCCATAAACAAACATTCGCATGTCTTGCTCTTTTAAAAAATTACCTTCTAAAGTATCATATTTATAGGTCAACGTTTCTTTATTATTTTTATGATAAGAAAACACTCTGTAATTGTCAATTACAATTTCTTTATTCTTAAAGTCTTTAAATGTTATTTCATAGTTGGTAACATTGAGTATTTCACCTTTTAATTCCTTGCCATTTAAAAACAATAATTCATCTTGTGCATAAGTAAAACTTGCACAAAACAAAAGCAAAACCAGAAAAATATAATTAAAAGTTTTTGTCATTAATAACTATTTAAACGACCAATTGACGTTAAAGGTTGGTAACAAATGTAAATAATAAAGTTTAGAAACCACAATTGCACGATTTAGAAAAATAAATTTTAGTAGTTGGGAGTAATTCTTTAATTTTTTTGTTTTCTGTATCACTCATCATGATAACCCTCATATCAATTTCTTTAAGCGTTTCGTTTAACTGTTGAATTTCTTCTGGAAATGACGCAATATTTGTACCCCAAATATCTAAATACACTAATTCTTTTAGCTTGCCTATTTCTGCTGGAAGTGTTGCAATATCGGTTTGATTAGCAATAAATTGTTTTAAATAAATCAGGGTTCCAATTTCTGATGGAATAGTTTTTATTTTATTGTCAGAAATATCGAGTTTTTGTAAATAAGTAAGCTTAAAAATAAGTGTAGGAAAATGAGAAAATTTATTTTTACTAATGTCTAAACTTTGTAAGTTTTTAAATGCCAAAATAGATTCTGGTAAATCTATTAATTTAGTTTTCTTTAACGTGAGTTTGTAAACAGTTAAAGGGTCTTTTTTCAAGGCTTGCTCAATTGTTAATTCGGGCAAAGTATCTAATGCTTTGTAATCAAAAACCTGTGCCTCGACATTTGTAAAGCAAATAATAGCAAGAAATAGGTTAAGCAAATAGTTGTAATACCTTTTGTTTATCATAATTTAATTGTTGTTGCAGCTCAGCTAATTCGTTAAATTTTACTTCGTTTCTTATCTTTTCAAAAAACTCTATTCGGATCGGTTTATTGTAAATTTCTTGGTTAAAGTTAAAGATATTTACTTCAATAGTAACGTTGTTACCTTTTATAGTTGGCCGGGTTCCAATGTTTAACATACCATTATAAATAGCATTTTCAAGTACAATTTTAACAGCATAAACTCCATTTCCAGGAATCAACTTATAATCTTCGGCAACTTCAATATTTGCTGTTGGAAATCCCATTTTACGACCAACCTGACTTCCTTCAACAACTGTTCCGTTAATAAAATAGTGATACCCTAAAAACTGATTGGCTGCTTGGATTTCACCAATTAACAACGAATTTCGAATTTTTGTTGAACTGATATTGATTTGCTGAATTTCTTGAGCCGGAATTTCTTCCACTTCAAAACCATACAATGGACCATATTCTTTTAAATGTTTAAACGAACCTTCTCTG
>CAYJMI010000055.1:13307-23508 GCA_964371285.1 uncultured Vicingus sp.
ATCGTATCCAATGACCAACTTTTTAGTATTTAATTTATTCACTAATATTTCTCTCACAAAATCTAAGGAAGTTATTCTAGAAAATTCGACTGAAAACGGATGAATAATCAAATGATTTACTCCAGATTGTTGTAATAATTCAATTTTTTCCTCAATAGTGTTCAGTAATTTTAAATCGTTACCTTCAGGATATAACACCATACGCGGATGAGGAAAAAAAGTAAGAATTACCGATTCGCCATCTATTTTTTTTGCCGACTGAACAACTTTATCAATAATTTTTTTATGCCCCAAATGAACCCCATCAAAAGTACCCGCAGTTAACACTACATTTTTTTGGGAACAAAACTCATTAATATGTCGATAAATATTCATTGCTACACCTTATAAATTATGGCAGATTTAATCAAATTTGGTTGCAAATATCATGAATAAAATGATTTCTAAATGAATAAAAATAATATTATGACGAATGCTTTAGTAATTAAATAAAATATTTTACTTTTGCAGCCATTAAAAACAGACATAAACACACCTTAAAATAGATACAAAATGTCAACAAAACACGGAAAAATAACTCAAATCATCGGACCAGTAATCGACGTAAGTTTTGAGAGCGGAGATTATCTGCCAAACATTTTCGATTCATTGGTAATTACCAAAGATAACGGTCAAAAAGTTATTCTTGAATGTCAAAAACACGTAGGTGAAGATACCATTAGAACCATTTCTATGGATGCCAGCGATGGATTAAGAAGAGGAATGGAAGTTATTTCAACGGGTGCTCCTATTATTATGCCAATTGGCGAAAAAATTAGAGGACGATTATTTAACGTTGTTGGAGATGCTATTGATGGTATCGGTGAAGTAGATAAAACTGGAGGATTACCAATCCACAGAGAACCACCAAGATTTGAAGATTTATCAACTTCTACCGAAGTATTGTTTACAGGAATTAAAGTTATTGACTTAATTGAACCTTACTCAAAAGGTGGTAAAATTGGTTTGTTTGGTGGTGCTGGTGTTGGTAAAACTGTATTAATTATGGAATTAATCAACAACATTGCTAAAGGGCACTCCGGTTTATCAGTATTTGCCGGTGTTGGTGAAAGAACAAGAGAAGGAAATGATTTATTGAGAGAGATGATTGAATCTGGCGTTATTAAATACGGCGAAGAATTCAAACACTCGATGGAAAAAGGCGGATGGGATTTATCGAAAGTTGATAAAGCTGGTTTAGAAGAATCGATGGCAACTTTGGTTTTCGGACAAATGAATGAACCTCCTGGTGCAAGAGCACGAGTTGCCTTGTCAGGATTAACTTTAGCTGAATATTTTAGAGATGGTGATGGCGAAGGAAAAGGAAAAGACATTTTATTCTTTATTGATAACATTTTTAGATTTACTCAAGCAGGTTCTGAGGTATCGGCTTTATTAGGTCGTATGCCATCTGCGGTAGGTTACCAACCAACTTTAGCTTCAGAAATGGGTGCGATGCAAGAACGTATTTCTTCAACAAAATCGGGTTCTATTACATCTGTACAAGCGGTATATGTGCCTGCTGATGATTTAACTGACCCTGCTCCTGCTACGACATTTGCCCACTTAGATGCAACTACCGTACTTTCCCGTAAAATTGCTGAGTTAGGTATTTATCCTGCGGTTGATCCATTGGATTCTACTTCAAGAATTTTAACTGCTGACATCGTTGGTAAAGAACACTACGATACTGCACAAAAAGTAAAAGAAACTTTACAACGATACAAACAACTACAAGATATTATTGCCATCTTAGGTATGGACGAGTTATCTGAAGAAGATAAATTAGTAGTTCACAGAGCACGTCGTGTACAACGTTTCTTATCTCAACCATTCCATGTTGCTGAGCAATTTACAGGATTAAAAGGTGTGTTAGTTTCTATTGAAGATACTATTAAAGGATTTAATATGATTTTGGAAGGAAAAGTAGATGAATATCCTGAAGCTGCATTTAACTTGGTTGGCTCAATTGAAGAAGCTATTGAGAAAGGTAGAAAAATGTTAGCGGAAGTATAATTAATTAAACCATTTGAAAATGTAACAATTTGAAAATTAAATATTCAAATTAAGTCATTTTCAAATCTTCAAATTAAAAAAACATGCATTTAGAAATTATAACACCAGAGAAAAAGATTTATTCGGGAGAAGTTAGCTTGGTTAATTTACCCGGTTCTGACGGTTCTTTTGGTATTTTAGAAAATCACGCACCAATCATTTCAACATTAAAAGCTGGAACTATTAAAGTACTTCAAATTGAAGGTGGCGAAATTAAAGTAAATGGTGGTTCTGGAAAATTGGAAAACCCAATGAGTGATGATAAAGAATTATTTTTTGAAATTAAAGGTGGGGTTATTGAAATGAGCAATAATAAAATAATTGTTTTAGCTGAGTAATTAGGCTATGCCATTCAACATTAAAAGGCTATCTTTAAAAAGGTAGCCTTTTGTTTTTTTAACAAAACCACATAGATACATAGCTTGTTATTGTAAAAAAAGAATGAATCAGTTATACATAGTTCTCCCGATAAATCGGGAGAAAACTATTGATTTCTTTAATAACCTTTTTTATTTCATTATTTAGTTAAACTATGTGTCTATGTGGTTCATCTTTTATTTGATAGTTTTCTTGATTTTAACAAGGGGTTTAAACTAATTTGTTGCTTAATTTTACACAAAAAATAATATAAATGGAAACCACACAAGCACCTTATACTTTTTACGTAGAAATGACTCCGAACCCTAACACCATGAAATTTGTTTCAAACAGGTGGTTGGTAATTAACGGAAAATCGTACGAATTTTTATCGAACCAACGAATTGGCAGCCCATCGCCTTTGGCTGAAAAATTATTTAATTTTCCATTTATTAATGGAGTTTTTATTTCTGCCAACTACATTACCATTACCAAAAGTGAAGTTATTGAATGGCAAGATGTGATGATGGAATTGCGTGATTTTATCAGCAATTTTATGAATCAAGAAGGTGCTGTAGCAATAAAACAAGAACATTTAGATGCCGATAAAGTTGAAGAAAAAACAACTACTATCGAAAACTCAACATCTAAAACAACCAGCAGTAAAGACTACACCGATTTTGACCTTAAAATAGTATCTATTTTAGAAGAATACATCAAACCAGCCGTTGAAAATGATGGTGGAGCTATTGAGTTTGATTCGTATGTTGATGGTGTGGTAAAAGTAGTTTTAAAAGGCTCTTGTAGTGGCTGCCCTTCTTCTACGGCTACCTTAAAACATGGTATAGAAAACTTACTTAAAAGTATGTTGCCTGAAGTAACCGAAGTTGTTGCAATAAACGGATAATTAAAAAATGGAGATTTTTCTAACCCTCGACACTTGGATTGCCTTATTAACCTTAACATTTTTAGAAATTGTTTTAGGTATAGACAACATTATTTTTATTTCGATAGTAGCAGGTAAACTCCCAAAAGAAGAGCAACGGAAGGCTCGATTGGTTGGTTTATCGTTAGCATTAATTGTGCGTATTATATTGTTAATGGGTATTACCTGGTTAATTGGTTTAACCGATCCAGTAATAAATGTTTCTGGTTTTGCATTGAGTTGGAGAGATATTATTTTAGCTACTGGTGGTTTATTTTTAATTGCCAAAAGCACCTCCGAAATACACCACAAAGTAGAAGGTGATGAAAAAGAAAAAGAGATTAAAAAGCCCAAAGCGTTTAGTAATGCCATTG
This sequence comes from uncultured Vicingus sp., assembly GCA_964371285.1. Taxonomy (GTDB): domain Bacteria; phylum Bacteroidota; class Bacteroidia; order Flavobacteriales_E; family Vicingaceae; genus Vicingus. Next base: position 17,058 of record CAYJMI010000055.1, read on the forward strand.
TTCAAATAGTATTGTTAGATATTATTTTCTCATTCGACTCTATTTTAACAGCAGTAGGTTTAACCAATCAAATTACTTTAATGATTATTGCTGTAATTGTATCTATTCTGGTTATGATGTTGTTTGCTAAAGCCATTGGCGACTTTGTAAACAAACACGAAACCCTGCAAATACTAGCCCTCTCGTTTTTAATATTAATTGGTTTTATGCTTATTGTTGAAGCCATTCATATTCATGTACCAAAAGGCTACATCTATTTTGCAGTATTCTTCTCGTTGGTGGTAGAGGTTATTAATATTAGAGCTAGGAAAAAAGCGAAATAGGTTTATTCTAATTCTTTGGTTACATTTGGTAGGCGTATATGCATCATATCCAATTGTTGTAGGCAACCCTAAAAGACGAAACACTAATTTAATAGACGAACATTATGGCAAAAAAAATCATATCAGAATCACAAACGAAAGAGGAAACAAATGATATTATTCCAAAAAGTAAAACTCCACTAGTCTTTATCAGTCACGACACCAGAGATGCTGACATTGCAGAGGAATTTAGTAGCTTATTAAAAAGTGCAAGTGCAGGAGCATTGAAATCATTTCGTTCTTCAGACAAAAAACCAACACAAGGAATTGAATATGGTTCAGAATGGTATCCTGCAATAATGGAAAAAATTGATGAAGCCACTGAGGTTGTTTGCTTACTTACACACCATAGCGTTGACAGACCTTGGATATTATATGAAGCAGGTGTTGCAAAAGGAAAACTAGACACGAAAGTTATTGGACTCGCTTTAGGAATCCCTCTATCGTCAGCAACAAAAGGACCTTTTGCTCAATTTCAAAATCTTGACGATGATACTACATCATTAACAAAACTGATTTTAGAACTTGTAAAAAAAGTTCCTGGTCTAGACCCAGATGAACAAATAGTAAAAACACTTGTAGAAAACTTTAATAAAAAAACGAAAGAAATCGTTGCTAAAAATCTAAAGACAAAAACCGAAGTTGCAAAAAAAGAAAATGTAGCTGAAACATCAGTTGCAAAACTATTTGAAGAAGTGAAAATTATGTTTGCTGACCTGCCTTCAAGAATAGAAAGTCGTGTTGACCCAGAATTTAGAAGACGTAAGATGCGATTTCACCCTATGATGGTGGAAGAGTTGATGCATATGGGAAAAGGTATAAATTCTCACATTCCAATACTGATGGCATTAAGTCTTTTTAAAAATGAATTTCCTTGGGTATATGAAGTCGGTAATGATACAATTAAAACAATTCAATCAAAGAAAACAATCAAGGAAAAAGAAATTGCTGTTAGAGACTTTCTTGAAATTTTCGAGTTTACATTTCGACACCCAGTAATGAGAGAAATGACAATGCACTCAAAGGACTTTCATATGATGTTTCGTGAAACTCAACATATCTTTGAAAAATATTTTCACGAATCACTTTCTAGAAATAAAGAATAAAAAAAATTAAGCGACATAAGAGTATAGCCTATAATAGCATTTAATTAATGCGGATGGACAACAATGCATTTTAGCCTTTGTTTGTGTACCACAAACGATGGCTGGAAAACTCGATTAGAAGCAAAGCGATCTCTATCGGAGCTTTGCTTTTACAAAATCACTTCCCAAAAAGCACATCCATTTTTTGTAGAATGTTTTCCGAAAAATAAATCGGTCCACAAACGTGGCATTTATCTACTTGGTAAAACTGCTTGGGTTCGTTGGCTACTTCAAATAATTGCTCTCCCATTCGGTAAGGGATAATATTGTCTTCGGTGCTGTGTATAATCAATACCGGTTTTTTAAATTGTGTAAGTGCTTTTTTAGCACTGTATTTTTCAGCAATCAGTATTCGTGCAATAAATCCGGCTGTATTTGCCCCAATATCTTGGTGCGAAGTAAACGCTCCTTCTACCACTATTCCATCAATCAACGGCTCATTTTCTAACGCAACAACTGGTGTTAAATGCCCACCCAACGATTGCCCGTAAATAATCCATCGAGCTGTTTTATCTAAATGGATAAAATATTCAACGGCAGAATTTCCGTCTAACAACACATTTTTACGTGTAGCTTTGCCTTTAGAGAAACCAAAACCACTGTAATCAGCCATAAAAACCTTGTATCCAGCTTTTACAAAAGGCAACATCATTTTGTGTTGCGAAACCAAGTTACCGGCATTTCCATGAAAAAAAATGATGTTTTTCCCGTTGTAAACAGAATCATTAGAAATCACCCAAGCATTTAGTTTGTTTCCGCTTTTGCTGTCAAAAAAAATACTTTTTATGGTGTAAGGATAATCTAATGTAATGTTTTCAGTATTTATAAAATAAGGCTGACAACAAGTTGCATCAGCAATAACGAGCGTGTCTGCATTTTTGTTGTACACCGTTTTAAATGCTTTGTGTTGAATATCCAGTTTATCTGGCACCAAAAACACCTTATTAAAACTACACGAGGTGATAAAAACGAGTAGCAGAATGGATAGGATAGTTTTCATCTAATTCACTATTAAAAATTCTTTTAAACCACATAGTCACATAATCAAAGATAGATAAAAGTCCAAGATAGTTACTCATTAGTTTTATCCCGATAAATCGGGATAACTATGCTCGTCTATATTATTTATAGTCAAACCAACTATGTTTCTATGTGGTTAAATGTTTTAATTAAAAATTTGCAACGTTGCACCATCGTAAGAAGTATGATATTCTTTTAAAGGTCGTGATGCCGGACCTTGTGTAACTTGTCCTGACGACATTAAAAATCGAGAGCCACAACAATCGTCAATACCAACCAAATTGGTTACATCAACCGAAACTAAACCACAGCTACTCGAAGGGTTATAAGGACAATGCCTATCGAAAGCTTTATAATCGCTTGCCGAATTTCTATAAATAATTATTCCTCTTGAGCCGCCCGAAACATAAGTCCAGCCGTTATCTACTTGTAAATGAACAAACTCAGGATTGTTTAAATTATAGGTCAAATTAACTGATACCAAAGGCACTTGAGAATCGTCATCCTTTTTACATGACAACGCCAACAATAAAATAAAAGTAAATGCAGCAAATAATTTCTTCATCATGGTAAAATTAGTAAATTCGACTCAACAAAAACTTATTCCTAACATGAACAAGCTAAAATACCTTTTTACAATTTTAACCTTATGCTTTTGTTTGGTGTCGTTTGGGCAAGAAACTAAAGTGATTAAAAAGCAGAAAAAAATGCTTGAAAAGCAAGAGATTGAGAAAAAAAAGTCGGAAGAAAAATCTATGAAACTTGGTAAAAAACGACACGAAAAGATACAAACAAAAGCTGTAAGAAAACGAATGAAACAATCGGCTAAAAAGTCAAAAAACGGTGGACAACCTAAAAAGAAGTTTTTTATATTAAGGTGGTTTAGTTAATGTTTGCCCATAAAATGGAAAAAATTACTGCAATAATAGTTGACGATGAAATGATGGCACGAGAAAATTTGCTCATGCTGTTAAACGAATTTTGCCCCGAAATTGAAGTGCTCGGCATGGCTGAAAATGTTGAGGAAGCCAGAGTACTTATAAAAAATAAAAAACCAGAAGCAGTTTTTCTCGATATTAGAATGCCCAGCAACGAAGAAGGTTTAGACTTGTTGGAAGATGTAAAAACCAACAATTTTCAAATTGTATTTGTAACCGCCTTTAAAGAATTTGCAGTAAAAGCTTTTCACGCCAATGCCATTCACTACATTCTAAAACCTATCGACATTGAAGATTTACGTATTGCCGTTGATAAACTTTTACAATACAAACAATTGTTTATTGATGATAAAAGCAATATTAAAACGTATCACGATTCTATCGAAAATTTTTCGAGGCATATCCATCAACAACCTAACTCCAATAAAATTACTATTTCGCACTTAAAAGGTATAAAAATTATTGAAGACAGTTCCATTATTTACGTTGAAGGAGAAGGTAATTGCACCAACATTTTTTTTGAAGATGGTACTCATTATTTTGATACCCGTACCTTAAAAATTTATGAAGACATCTTAAATCCGAACACTTTTTTTAGAATACATAAAAAATACATTATCAACCTCAATTATTTAACCGACTATCTTCATTCCGACGGTTATTATGCCAAACTTAAAAACAATAAAACGCTTCCTGTTGCACGTGCAAGAGTTACTGATTTTTTGAAACGATTAAAATCGTTGTAAGGAATTGGAAATTGGTCATTAGTCATTTGAAATTTTCACATCTATACATTTTTAATTCAAAAATCATCATATAATCAACCAAAACTACCTTTCGATAAACAAATACTACCAATGGATTGTTTGCTATTTTTAGCTCATAAATTGTTGCTAAATTTATTCAACGCTAACTAAAACTTTCCGCTATGAATATTACAGCCATAATTATTGACGACGAGCTACATGCTCGAAGCAATTTAAGAATGTTATTAGAGGATTATTGTCCGAATGTAACTGTTGTTGCCGAAGCACAATCTGCCGAAGAAGCTCGAGAACAAATTTCAATTCACAAACCCAATTTATTGTTTTTAGACATTAATATGCCTAACGAAGATGGTTTTGATTTATTGAATTCTTTAACCGACAAAAATTTTTCAGTTATTTTTATCACTGCACACAATCAATTTGCGTTAAAAGCACTAAAAGTTGGGGCAATCGATTACCTCGAAAAACCTATCGACATTGATCAATTAATCGAAGCTGTTGGAAAAATTAAAGCGAATGATAATGAAATTTCTGATTTCAACACCATAAAAAAAATGATACACTATTACCAGCACGAAACCACTACAGGCACAATTGCCATACCCACTTTAACGGGCTACGAAATTATTAAAACCAGCGACATTGTTCGATTGGAAGCTGATGAAAGTTACACCAAACTATTTTTAATTGATGGTAAAAAAATAGTGAGCAGCATGACCATAGCTCGCTATGAAGATGTATTGAATACTGCTATTTTCTTTAGAGTTCATAAATCTCATATTATTAATACCAAGTACCATTTAAAAGAATTTAACCGACAAGATGGTAATATTGTAATCATGGATAATGGAAATGTTATTCCTGTTTCGAGAAGAAAATTAACCGAATTTATCAATGCCATCAAGACTTTTTAAAAACTCATGCAAGTATTTTTAGTATCAATTCTGTTATTATTTTTATCGTTCAATTCATTTTCACAACAATACAATTTTATCAATTATTCTGTTGAACACGGATTAATTCAGTCGCAAATAAATACTTTGTGCCAAGACGACAAAGGCTACATTTGGATTGGAACTTTAGGAGGAGTATCAAAGTTTGATGGTATAAATTTTAAAAATTATTCGACCAAGGATGGGTTGATTAATAATCAGATAAACAATATTTTTAAAGATAAATCGGGCAATTTATGGTTTGGTTCATTAGGCGGAATATCAATGTTTAATGGAACTCAATTTGAAAATTTTTATTTTAAAATCGAATTAAGCACTTTTTTTGTTACTTCAATTAAACAAGATAGTGATGGAGCTTTATGGTTGGCTACCGATGGTGGAGGAATAGTAAAATACCATCAAAAAAAGTTTGAATATTTTTTACTTTCAGATACCATTACTTCAGAGCAAAATTATGTCCGACACATTTTTTGTGATCAAAAAAACAACAAATGGCTCTCTACTAAAAAAGGAGTTTTTTTGATGAATACCAACAATATTATTAAAGATACGATTACTAATGTTAATGCTTCACAAGTTTATATCGATTCAACAGGAACAGTATGGTGTGCAACTTTTGGTGATGGTGTTCTAAAAATAAATTCAACTTATATTACAAAAATAACTGTCGAAACAGATGGCTTAATTAGTAATCACATCCGTTCGTTTAAAGCTAAAAAAGATGGTTCCATTTGGTTTGTGTCTAAGTCGGGTGTTTCAAAATGGCACAAAAACCAAATCACTAATTTTTCTGAAAAAGATGGGTTAAAATCCTACAATATAAAATGTATTATTGAAGATGATGAAAGCAATATGTTTATGGGCTCTGATGGTGGTGGTTTAATAAAATTTACAAATGAAAAATTTATTAGCTACACTCAAAATGATGGATTAATCAGTAACACCATTATGTCGATAGTAGAAGACCAGCATGGTGCTATTTGGTTTTCATCCTACGGAAACGGGGTAAGTAGGCTATACAACAAAGTTTATACTAATTATACCGAACAAGAAGGACTCGGAAACAATACGGTATGGTGTAGTTTAGTAGATAAACAAAACCACGTTTGGTTCGGAACATCTACAGGGTTTTCGGTATTTGATGGCAAAAAAATAACTTCATACAACTCCAAACACGGTTTAAATGCCAATAAAGTTTATGCATTAACACAAGATAAACATGAAAATATTTGGATAGGCTCAAAAGAAGGTTTATCTGTTTTATAC
>CAYJMI010000056.1:0-23053 GCA_964371285.1 uncultured Vicingus sp.
CTTTTGATCCTACTTATGTTTATGCATCCAACCAAGGGATAAGAGGTTTTATTGGGGTTCGTTATCAATTTTTTAAATAAAATATTTTTTTCTTTACAAAAATGATTACATTTGCGTCCGCTTAAAAGAAAAGATTAATAATAAAAGAACGATGAAAAAAGGAATACACCCAGAAAACTACAGATTAGTTGTGTTTAAAGACATGTCAAATGATTACTCATTTGTATGTAAATCAACTGCACAAACAAATGAAAAGATTGTTTGGGAAGATGGAAACGAATATCCAGTTATCAAATTAGAGATTTCACACAAATCACACCCTTTTTACACAGGTAAAATGCAATTGGTTGATACGGCTGGTAGAATTGATAAATTCAAAACACGTTACGCTAAACACACCAAATAATATTTTAACTCATTATATGAAAAGTCCTGATTTTATACATCAGGACTTTTTTTATTTTAGTAATTTTCGCAATCAAATCATTTTATATGAACGTTATTTTTTTTGAAGAAAATAGAGAGCAATTTTTGCCTTTAACATTTACCCGACCAATAGCCGATATTAGAGTTGGAATTTTAACCATTCGAGAAAAATGGGAGTACCTATTAAAAGTAAAAAGTTCTTCAAAAACGGTTGATTATTTGAGCAAAAAATTTCCAATTGTATGGGATAAAAAATCATCTAATATTTGGGTTAATGGTTCGTTTTTTCCAAACGAAACCTTAATTGCCGAAATAAAAACATTGAACCCAAACGAGATATTAATGGATTCGACCTCTGTAATTGCTGTAAATACAGGAAATATAGATTGTTTCGAATTATCGAATTGGGGAAACTACACAAAAAAAACAACGCTTTCAAAACCATTATTTATTGATAAAATAACCGATATTTTTACTAAAAATGAAGCTGCTATTCAATTTGATTTTGACCTGATTACCAAAGGTAGAACATCGCAACCCTTATCAAAAACAAATACGATTTTGGGTAACAATATTTTTGTTGAAGAAGGAGCAAAAGTAGAAGCCGTCACATTAAATGCTACTACTGGTTGTATTTACATTGGGGCAGCTGCCGAAATTATGGAAGGAAGTGTTGTTCGTGGTCCGTTTGCTTTGTGTGAACATGCTACACTTAAATTAGCGACTAAAATATACGGAGCAACAACCGTTGGTCCACACAGTAAAGTAGGTGGGGAAGTAACCAACAGTGTAATTTTAGGATACTCCAACAAAGGGCACGACGGTTTTTTAGGAAATTCAATTATTGGGGAATGGTGTAATTTAGGTGCCGATACCAACAATTCCAATTTAAAAAACAATTACGCCGAAGTAAAATTATGGAACTACACCACAGAAAAAATGGAACCTACCGGTTTACAATTCTGCGGTTTAATTATGGGTGACCATTCTAAATGTGGCATCAACACTATGTTTAATACAGGTACTGTGGTGGGTGTTTCGGCAAATATTTTTGGCGGGAATTTTCCGCCCAATTTTATACCTTCCTTTAGCTGGGGTGGAGCAGCTGGTTTCGAAAACTACAACATCGACAAAGCATTTGAGGTAGCTACGCAAGTAATGGAACGTCGAAATGTTTCATTTACATCTATAGATAAGGAAATTCTAGAGACTGTTTTTGAGATTACTTCAAAATATAGAGAATAACAAAGCCAATTTTTCCGAATTAAGCATTGTGGCACGAGCCTTGAAATTTAATGAGCACCCTCAAAAACGGAGCGTTATCTAAAGAAAATACTGTCATATTGACTTAAACAAAAAAGAACATGAACGACAACTTTGATTTTAAAAATTTAGCTATCACTAATATGGTTGATGATGAAACTGAATTTATTCCTTTGCTTTCGGCAGATGATGAAGAACAGATGAATTCTGAAAAGACCCCTAAAGAACTGCCAATTTTACCGTTGCGTAACACCGTTTTATTTCCAGGTGTAGTTATCCCAATTACTGTAGGTAGAGATAAATCGATTAAATTAATTAAAGAAGCGTATCAAGGAAACAAAATATTGGGAGTTGTTGCTCAAAAAAATGATACCATTGAAGACCCTGAAGGAAAAGACCTGAATGAGATTGGAACAGTAGCTTTAATTTTAAAAATGTTACGTATGCCTGATGGAAACACTACGGTAATTATTCAAGGCAAAAAACGTTTTAAAATAAAACAAATTATACAAACCGAACCCTATTTAAGAGCTTCTATCGAATCATTCAATCAGGTTGACAAACCAAAAGGCAAAAATTTTAATGCGTTGGTGAGTTCTATCAAAGATTTGGCTTCTCAAATTATTGAACAATCGCCAAACATACCTTCCGAAGCAACTTTTGCCATTAAAAATATCGAAAGCCCTACGTTTTTAATCAATTTTATTGCTTCCAACATGAAAGGAAGTGTTGCCGAAAAACAAAGTTTATTGGAAGTTCCTGAGCTAACGGATAGGGCCAATAAGCTTCTTACACATCTTTCGAAAGAATTACAATTATTAGAACTTAAGAACGATATTCAATCTAAAGTTCGTCATGACTTGGACCGTCAACAACGTGATTATTTTTTGAATCAGCAAATAAAACAAATACAAGAAGAATTGGGCGGCGATCCTCATCAGGAAGAGATTGAGGAATTTAAGAAATTAGCAGAAAAGAAAAAATGGACCAAAGAGGTACAAAAACGATTTGAAAAAGAGCTCGAAAAATTAGCTCGATTAAATCCACAAGCTGCCGAATATTCGGTTCAACACAACTATATTGAAACGTTGGTGGAATTGCCTTGGCTAGATTACACCAAAGATAATTTTGATTTAAAAAGAGCTCAAAAAATATTAGATAGAGACCATTTTGGGTTAGATAAAGTAAAAGAACGTATTGTTGAACATTTGGCCGTTTTAAAATTAAAAGGCGACATGAAATCACCAATTTTATGTTTGTACGGACCTCCAGGTATTGGTAAAACCTCATTAGGAAAATCGGTTGCCGAGGCATTGGGCAGAAAATATGTTCGTATGTCGTTGGGTGGATTAAGAGATGAAGCTGAAATAAGAGGTCATCGAAAAACATACATTGGAGCAATGCCCGGAAGAATTATCCAAAATATAAAAAAAATAAACTCTTCCAATCCGGTTTTTGTATTAGATGAAGTAGATAAATTAGGCAATAGTCATCAAGGAGACCCATCTTCTGCACTTTTGGAAGTATTAGATCCAGAACAAAACAGTACGTTTTATGATAATTTTTTAGAGTTGGATTACGACTTGTCGAAAGTATTATTTATAGCAACAGCCAACTCTTTATCATCCATACAACCTGCCTTACGTGCCCGTATGGAGATTATTGAGATGACAGGTTATACTGTTGAGGAAAAAATAGAAATTGCTAAAAAACACCTTTTGCCAAAGCTGCTTAAGAATCACGGATTATCTAAAAAACATTTACAACTTTCGAGTGCTGTTATCGAAAAAATAATTACAGAATATACAAGAGAATCTGGGGTACGTTCATTGGAGAAAACCTTGGCAAAAGTGGTACGAAATACTGCTAAAAAAATTGCCATGGAAGAAGAAGCTGCTGATGTAAAAGTTATTCCTAATCAACTGCACGAAATTTTAGGACCTGGACATTCAAGAGATAAATATCAAGGGAACGATGTAGCAGGTGTGGTTACAGGCTTGGCTTGGACATCTGTTGGTGGTGATATTCTTTTTATCGAAACCAGTTTGAGCAAAGGAAAAGGAAAACTTACGTTGACAGGAAACTTGGGCGAAGTAATGAAAGAATCTGCTGTAATTGCGTTGGCGTATTTAAAAGCTCATTCCGAAATGATAGGCTTAACTCCAGAAGTGTTCGATAAATGGGACGTCCATGTTCATGTACCAGAAGGTGCAACTCCAAAAGATGGCCCTTCGGCTGGTATAACCATGTTAACAGCTTTGGCTTCGTCATTTACTCAACGTAAAGTTAAAACCAAACTCGCCATGACTGGAGAAATTACGTTGAGAGGTAGAGTATTGCCTGTAGGTGGAATTAAAGAAAAAATATTAGCTGCAAAACGTGCCGAAATCAAAGAAATTATTCTTTCGGAAGACAATAAAAAAGACATCTTGGAAATCAATAAAAAATACTTAGAAGGCTTAACGTTTCATTATGTTAAAACCATGATGGAAGTAGTGGAATTGGCTTTGTTAAAGCAGAAAGTGAAGGCTGCGGTAAGTGTAGTTTAGAAAGTAGAAAATTGATATATTTTCCAGATTTTACGAACTTTCAGCTTTATGAACTTTAAACCAAAAACATACGAACACATCTTTTTTGATTTAGACCGAACACTTTGGCATTTTGAAGAAAATTCTAAAAAAGTATTGTTGGATATTTATAATGGTTTTGGGTTAACTAAACACATCGAATTTGAAGAAGATTTTATTGAGCAGTACTATATTTTCAACGACTTGTTGTGGGAAAGATATCGAGAAAATAAAATTGAAAAAGATGAATTAAGAAAAGAACGGTTTAACCTCACCTTAAAACATTTTAATGTGGTGAACAGCAAATTGGCTGATGAAATAGGTAACTATTATGTTGAACATTCGCCACTTCAAACCATTTTATTACCTTACACCATTGATGTTCTAACGTATTTAAGTTCAAAATACAAGCTGCACATTATTACCAATGGTTTTGAAGAAGTGCAACACATCAAGTTGAAAACCTGCAAAATCGACCATTTTTTTGATCAACTTATTTTCTCAGAAAAAGTAGGAGTGAAGAAACCACATCCGTTAATTTTTAAAAAAGCCTTAAAAAATTCGGGAGCAACAATAAAAAATTCAATAATGATTGGCGACGATTATTATGCCGACATCTATGGAGCTCAACGAGTGCAACTAGATAGTATTTACTTTAATTTTCGACAATTAGACCATAATTATCCTGTTGATAAGGAAATTAGTTGTTTGAGCGAATTGATGAAATTGCTTTAATGAATACTCATTTATTATTTTGAACTAATGTTGTTGAACGTGAGTTCGACATAAAAAATCGTAAAATTGTTTTTAACGCATAGGCACATATGGTTAAATTTTTTACCAAAGCTTATTCAGATAGTTGCACAATAGCTACTCCTCCGATTTATCGGAGAAAACTATGTTTTGGCTTATGTTTTCTTTGAATTATAATAAGCTACGTGTCTATGTGTTAAGTTATTTAATATAGAATTCACGATTGTTTAATGTTTTCTTCAATCATCCTACTTACAAAAGTCCCTTCAAAAAACGCTGTAGTATTTATTTGGCTTTGAAAATAGGGTCCTTTTATTTTGCCTGACAACAAATTTTCTGCAATTTGAGCCAACGGTGAAGCGGTGGTAACTTGTATAGCACGTAAAGTAGCTTTTCCAACTTTTGTGGGGTAAATGTTGTAAAATTTCTCGATTCCATAAAGATGTCCATTGTTGTCTTTTCCGGTTACCGATGTAAAAATTACAACGATATCATCTTCTATTCTGGGAATATGGTCTTCCATTATTTTTTGTAATTCCGTTGAAGATACCCCACCATTTTTTCGAATTTTCTTTATTTGGTTATCTACCCAATGGTAATGCCCTTCGTACCTCAATGTTTTGTAGTCCAGTGTATTCACTTTTCCTTTAAAATATTCGGGTAAATCGGCCGCACCACCGGAAGTAATGTCAACTTCGTACTTTTTTCCGTCAATAATTAATACTTCTCTTTCTGATAATGCCGGACGAAAATCCAGCTTAGCATTTCTGAGTACTTTGGCTTTTTCTAAATATTCTGTTGCAACTCCAATCGGGCTCCAGGTAAAACCATAAAAATGTGGTGGGGTGGCAACTTGAGTAATTGCTCCAACACACATTAAAATTCGATCAACCTTTTTTACTTGATGTATTTTACAAAATTTCTGAAACAACTTGTTGGCAAGAATATTTATAAAGCCCGGAGCCAAACCTGTTTGCAACACAAACCCTTTAGTTGATTTTTTTGCAATTTCAACAATCTGTTCAGTTTCTTTTACATATTCGGTTAAATTAGCATAATGCAAATCGTATTTTAATGCATACCCAGCTATTCTTGGAGCAAGGCTTCCCGGAAGACAATCTAAAATAATGTCTCCTTGCTGAAGAGCTGAAATTAAGGCTTCATTTTCTCCTTGAAACGGAATTTCAAAAGCACTAAACATATTTTTGTTTTTAGTGGTGCTTTCTTTTAGCCAGTCAAGTGCTTCTTGCAATGTAGCTGCATTTGCATCACCAATTAAAATATTGTATTCTTCGGTTGACCATTCAGCCAATATTAATGCGGCACTTCTACCAATTCCTCCTGCTCCTGCAATTAAAATATTTTTTTTCTTCATCATTATTCGGTTTATGTTAATGAATGTTTTTTAGTTTCTTGATTGTTTTTGTGGTTTAATTTTTTTTATTGCTTTGGCTATTCAGTTTCGTTTATTAATAATTTCAATTCTTCCTTACTTGGTAAAACAGTTTTGTATTTACTTGCAAATATCTGTTCATTATTTTCAGGTAATGTGTATTCTACAACGGCTTCGCTTTTGTTTTGACAGAGAACAATACCAATTGTTTTGTTTTCATCAACTAATCTAACTTCTCTGTCGTAGTAGTTAACATACATCTGCATTTGTCCAATGTCTTGATGTTTTAACTCACCTATTTTTAAGTCAATAAGTACGAAGCATTTCAGTATCCTATTGTAAAAAACTAAATCAATGTGAAAGTGTTTGTCATCAAATGAAATTCTTTTCTGTCTAGCTACAAAGGTAAATCCTGTTCCTAATTCAATAATTCCATGCTCTAAATCACTTTCGGAATAAGCAGATTTTTCGGGTAGCCCGATGAACTCCAAAATATAAGGGTCTTTGATTGCATCTTTTGGTTTCTCAAGAGTTAGTCCTTTTTCAGAAAGCTTTTGTACTTCATCTTTATTTCTGCTTAAAGTAAGTCTTGTAAATAAAGCTGAATCATATTGTCTGTCTAGTTCTCTTACACTCCAATTGTTCTTTGCAGATTCAATTTCGTAGAATTTTCTTTCATTTTCACCATCAATTCTCATTAGTTTAAGGTAATGAGACCAACTCAATATAAATCTTTCTTGTTTTAATTTCCGAGACGTTGTTTCGGAAATTGCTGTTGAAGAAATCCGAGACAGTGTTTCGGATTTTCCATAAATCAAGTAAAATCGCCTCATATTTTCTAGGTTGTCAACGGAAAAACCTTTGCCAAATTCCTTAGTAAGTACTTTTGACAACTCTTTTAAAAGGTTTTTTCCATATTCTGCCCTATCTTTCCCTTGTTGTTCTTCTTCAACAATCATTCGTCCAATTTCAAAGTAGGTTTGAACCATAGTTAAATTAACCTGTCTTACAACCTGTTGCCTTGCAGAATGAACTAGTTCTATAGCTTTTTTTAAGAGATCTGTATTTTGAAGGTTATTTGCCATTTCACAAGTTTTCTTTTTTAGCAGTTTTCCAAAATTGATTTAATATAATTCCTCCTGCACCAGCAATTAAAATATTTTTTCTTTTCATTATTATCGGGTTTGAGTTAATGAATATTTTTTAGTTTTATAATAATGAAATATCCCATTTCCATAACGAGCAATATCGACCTGGCTAATGTCGTTATGCGACTCTTCGTGAAATAAATCATATTTACTTATTACCTTCCCATTTTGTCTTTTTACAGAATGAAGAATTTCGTTTGCCGAGTTTTTGAAAATTCCAATGTCCCAATTATCTTTTTCTTCTACAATCTCATATTCGTCATGTAATAAAATTTCCAAATTCGGTTTGTTAAGTTGCATTCTACCCTGATTATCCATTGAACATGCTAATGGATTTATGTAATATTCACTTTCACCAAAACAGCATCCATGGCAATTATAATATGGAAGAAAATAATTATTTGGCACAATTACTCCTGTTGTTATCTCAGAATTTGGAAATAATCTAATTGGCATTGTTGCTGCTATGTTTCTAGCAATTGGTAGTATCAAATGTATAGAATATGATTCAGGTAATCTTTTCATAACCTCAATTTTTCTACCAGCATCAGTTTCTAAATCACCTAAAATAAATTGTCCGAATTGAACAATTATTTTATTGTTAGGAATAGTTAGTCCATGAGATTCTACTCTATCATTACTAATCATTAATCCACTTTTAGGCACAAAAATTAATTTCTCTGTCGGGCTGTTGTTTATTCTTTTCATGGCGTAGTATTGAAATTACCCCTAAAGGTTAAATGTTGGATTTGGCAGGCACTTACTTGCAGTGATTATCAAACTGCAAAAATGTTTGAGATTTGTTATTCTTGTCAAGTTGCCCATAATAGCCTGCTAAATTCTAACATAGTGTTAGGCAACGTAATTTATACGTTCTTAAAGTGAATTTTATCTTCAGGTTGTAATTTATCAAATTCAATTTTTCTTACACAAACTATTTCGTCTCCAATTCCTCTTATGTTAACTTTCTTTTGTAAATAAGTTAATTTGGTTTTTTCAAGCATTCCTTTTGAATAGTCGATTCCAATTGTGGAGAAACAAAATGAAAGGTTATGTATTTTTTGAAGTCTTGCAGAAACATTAATGCAAGAACCAACATAATCTTGACCATTTCCTACACTAAAAACTGTTCCCTTTGCAATTCCACATCTAAGTTTTGTAGGTGGAGTAACCATTTTTCTTGAAATGATAGGTAAGAATTTTGTTTGGTATTCTTTACAAATATTATCTATTAAAACTATTATATTACATATTTTATCATCATTCATATTTTCTGTATCCCACAGAAACAAAATCCCATCACCCAAATATTTTGACAGAAAAGGGAAATAAGTATATAATAAATAACCTTCTTCAAATTTTTTTTCTGTATATGATGTTTTTAATTCATTGAATATCCAAAATAAAAATTCATTTAAGAATAAAGAAACATTCAATTCAGGATCCCTTTGGTTACAAAAATTCGTAAAACCTTCTAAATCAAAAATAACACTTAATGCATCTATTTTTTTTGGTTTTAATTTAAGGTCACCCAACCCTAAAATTGATTCATTAAATTCGTCAAACTTTTCTTTCTTTAATAAGGATAAAGATTGTTTGCCTTTATTAATGCTAGCAAAGTCCTTGTTTGTAACGTTGAAAATTGCCATATGTTTTGTTTTTATTATTATATTGCCTAACGAGCAGATATGATGCATATTCATCATATCCAATTTATACGTTTTACCAAATATAACAAATAAAAAAGAGTCCAGCAATACTGCTGGACTCTTTTTTATAACATTAAACAGAAAAAAATTATTCTGCTTTTTTCTCTTCAGTTTTTGCTTTACTAGCACAACAAGATTTTCCTGCTGTAGCTGTTTTGTCGTGTGATGTACAAGAAGCTTTTGTGTCAGCAGTTGCTTTGTCTTTTGCACAACAAGCTTTTTTTGCATCTTTAGAAGTACATTCTTTTTTAGAATCACCTTTTTTGTTTACACATTCTTTTTTATCGCATGTTTTACCGTCTTCACATGCAGATGCAGAAGTTAATCCAATAAAGCTAAAAAAAGCTACGGCTAATATTAATTTTTTCATATCAAATGGGGTTTAAATTTTAAATTAGTGTAAATGTAAAGTTTTTTATAATGTCAATGTGCTAATTAACAGAATTTAACAAATAATTGACTTTTTTAGATTAGCTAAATTCAGCTATTTTGGTAATTCCACCTTTTACGGCTTCGTTAAGTTTTACATTCAATTTCACATCTAAAGGCAAATACAAATCTACTCTCGACCCAAATTTTATAAAACCACATTCGTCGGTTTGTTGGGCAGCATATCCTTCATTGTGAAAAAATACAATACGTTTTGCTAAAGCTCCGGCAACTTGTCTAAACAATACTTTTCTGCCTTTTTCATCTTCAACTACAATGGTAGTTCGTTCGTTTTCGGTGGATGATTTTGGATGCCAAGCCACCAAATACAAACCGGGATGATATTTAAAATATTTTACTATTCCACCAATAGGGTAGCGGTTAATGTGCACATTAACCGGCGACATAAAAACAGAAACCTGTAAACGTTTTTCATGAAAATATTCAGTTTCTTCAACTTCTTCAATTACCACCACTTTACCATCGGCTGGAGAAATGATGGCATTGTCAACAGCCATAAAATTTCTGGTTGGGTTTCTAAAAAATTGTAAAATAACCAACAACAAAAAAGCTGAAATAATATATCCTGCTATTCTTATCGATTGAAAATCGTTTAAAAACAGGTAAATGGAACTGTTTAAAACAATTGCAAAAACAAGAACTAATAATAATGATTGGTAGCCTTCTCGGTGAAACTTCATAGTTTAAATTAAAAAATTGGTGGCAAAAATAGTGAAATTAGTTTCTAGTTTCTAGTTTCTGGTTACTTGTTTCTAGTTCCTTGTTGACTGATAACTGAGAACTGTCAACTGAGTACTAAATAAGCATAAACAATTGGAACAGACAATAACAAACCATCAAAACGGTCGAGAATTCCTCCATGTCCGGGTAACAAATTTCCTGAATCTTTAATGTTTAAACTTCTTTTTAACATGGATTCTACCAAATCGCCCAAACCTCCAAAAATAACGGTAATAAAAGCCACAACTATCCAATCGGTTAAGGTAATCTGATTAAAAAACATAGAGCAAACATAAGCAACGATTATGCTTAATACTGCTCCACCAATGCTTCCCTCCCACGTTTTTTTAGGCGAAATTCGTTCGAATAATTTGTGTTTTCCGAAAAACTTACCCGACAAATACGCTCCGGTATCGTTCGACCATAAAATAAAAAAGTATCCCCAAATAAGAGAATAATTAAATTCATTGGTAAACTGATGGTTGTTGTAAAACCCCAAATGATATAATAAACTAAATGGCAGAACAATATAAAGAATTGGTAAAATAGTGTAGGCAATGTTTATAAACGGATGTCTTTTTTTGCGATAAAGCTCAATAATAAAAATTAGAAAAATAAAGGCAAACGGCACCACTAAATATTTGGTAGAAATGGTGTGTTGCATCACCAATGAAAGCATTACAAAAGTAATTATAGCCGTAAGTAACCCAAAAAACTTTAAAGGATGATACTCTTTACTCTTAGATACAATGGAATAAAATTCTTCGACACCAAGCGTGGTAATTACAAAAAACAAAAAGAAAGTGCTTAAATAACCAAAGTAAAAGGCAATAAGTAATGCCAGCACAAAAAATAAACCTGTTATTGCTCTAGTTAACATCTACAAATCCGTTTTAAATAAAATGTATTTTGCTTTAATCACATCATCTTGTTGAACATGAACCTCTATTCCTGCATTACTCACGTGTAATTGCATCGAATCCATTTTATTAATGATTACAGCGGGTATTTCATCCTCTTCAAGCAACGATTTTATCATTTCAGCTTTAGTCGAATCATTACTGCTGTGTATCACCACCCAACCTTCTGCCATTAAGCTTTGGTTTCGTCTAGTTTATCTTCTTTTGTGTCGCTTTCAGTTTCAACAATAGTTTTTTTAGAAACTTTTTTCTCTTCAATAAGTTCAGCTTCATAAATGCTTTTTCCAAAAATTTCTTCTAAATCGTCTCTAAAAATAACTTCTTTTTCCAACAACTTTTCTGCAAGAGCAATCAATTTGTCTTTATTCTCTTCTAGTATTTTTTTTGTTCTGATGTATGAAGTTTCGATTAAATTTTTTATTTCTTCATCAATTAACTGTGCAGTTTTTTCTGAATATGGTTTTGAAAAAGAATAATCACTTTGCCCAGTAGAATCGTAGTAACTGATGTTACCAATTTTTGGACTCAAACCATAAATACTAACCATGGCATAAGCTTGTTTGGTTACTTTTTCTAAATCGCTTAATGCACCGGTAGAGATTTTTCCAAACATAATTTCTTCGGCAGCTCTACCACCTAAAGCAGCACACATTTCGTCAATCAATTGCTCGGTAGTAGTTATTTGTCTTTCATCTGGTAAATACCAAGCAGCACCTAAAGAACGACCTCTTGGAATAATAGTTACTTTAATCAAAGGCGAAGCATATTTAACCAACCAACTTACGGCTGCGTGCCCAGCTTCATGAAATGCAATAGCTTTACGTTCGTGGTCGGTAATGATTTTATTTTTATTTTCTAAACCACCAATAATTCTATCCACTGCATCTAAAAAGTCTTGACGACCAATGGCTTTTTTGTTTTTTCGTGCTGCAATTAAAGCGGCTTCATTACAAATGTTTGCAATATCGGCACCCGAAAAACCTGGGGTTTGTCTTGCTAAAAATTCAATATCAATGGTATCGTCAGTTTTTAATGGTTTTAAATGAACTTTAAAAATCTCTTGTCGTTCGTGAACTTCTGGCAAATCAACATGTATTTGACGGTCGAATCTACCTGGACGAACTAGAGCTCTGTCCAATACATCGGCACGGTTGGTAGCAGCTAAAACAATAACACCTGTATTAGTTCCAAAACCATCCATTTCGGTCAACAATTGATTCAACGTGTTTTCCCGTTCATCGTTTCCACCTTGAGCCATTCCTTTACCTCTAGCACGACCAATAGCATCAATTTCATCAATAAAAATAATCGAAGGAGCTTTGTCTTTGGCTTGCTTAAACAAATCACGAACTCTTGATGCTCCAACACCAACAAACATTTCAACAAAATCGGAGCCTGATAAGGAGTAGAAAGGAACTTTAGCTTCACCAGCCACAGCTCTTGCCAATAATGTTTTACCAGTTCCAGGAGGTCCTATTAATAATGCACCTCTAGGAATTTTAGCTCCTAAATCGGTATATTTTTGTGGTTTTTTTAAAAAATCAACAATTTCCTGAATTTCTTCTTTTGCTCCTTCCAATCCGGCAACATCTTCAAAAGTAACTTGAATACTTTTTTCTTTATCAAACAATTGAGCTTTTGATTTACCGATGTTAAAAATTTGACCGGCACCACCACCTGCACCACCCGACATTCTTTTCATGATAAAAAACCATATTCCAACAAAAATTAAAACGGGTAGGATTAATCCTAACAAGCCACCAAACCAATCTTCTTCTTTGGTGTATTGGTATTTTAGGTTGTAGTCTTTTGACCATGTTTTTAAATCGGCATCAAAAACATCACCAGAACCAATTTGGAATGTGTAATGTGGACCCTGACCCTGAGCACCCATGACAGGTTTTTTAATTTTACTTTTATGAGGTTCAACTTCAAGTGCTTCAGGAGTTAAAAATACTTTAGCTATTTCATTGTTAACAATCACCACTTCTTTAACTTGATTGTTTACCACCATGTTCTCAAATTCTGAGGGAGTAATGGTTGTGCTGCCTCCTTGCCAGTTGAATAGGTTAAAAGAAATTAATACAATACCAACAATAGCGTAAATCCAATAAAAATTAAATGGTTTTTTACTGTTATTGTTAGGTGCTTTTGGAGCAGGTTTTTTAGGTTTATTATCTTTTTTTTCCATACTAAAATTACAATTCTTTAATTTCTGTTACTACTGCATCTGCCCACAAACCTTCGATGTTGTAAAAGTTTCGAGCTTCATCCTGAAAAATATGTACTACGGTATTTACATAATCCAATAAAATCCATTCGGCGTTTCCAAAACCTTCGGCATGCCAAGGTTTTTCACCTAAGGTTTTTCTTACTTCTTCTTCTGCTGCTTTTGATAAAGCTCCAACGTGTGTGCTTGATGTTCCTGTACAGATTACAAAAAAATCGCACACGGCATTTTCTAAACTTCTTAAATCGATGGTAACAATGTTTTCAGCTTTTTTTTCTTGCAATCCTTTAATTACAACATCTACTAAAATTTGTGCTTCACTTAATTCTTTTTTCTTTTTCGCCATTTACTGTTAAATTATTAATTTGCAAAAGTACAGAAATATTGTAACAATGCGTGAATGTGTAACAATTTGAAAATTTGTAAATCTCCAATTTCAAATCTATAATCTCCAATTTCAAAATCAATACCTTTGTAATTCATGGAAAACGCTTTTGTACTCGGAAACAAAATAATTACTTTAGATGAAACTCCATCTACCAATGTGTATCTACAAGAATTGATGGTAAAAACGGAATGTTTTGAAGGTTTGGTAGTTGTTGCAAAAAATCAACTTCACGGCAAAGGACAACGTGGTAATATTTGGGAAAGTGAAAATGGTAAAAATTTAACGTTTTCTGTTTTGTTAAAACCAAATCTACCCGTTGAAGAACAATTTTTGTTGAGCCAAATGGTTTCGTTGGGTATTTACGATTTTTTGGTAAAAATGGGTTTTGAACAAGTTGCCATAAAATGGCCCAACGATCTTTATGTGGGAAGCCAAAAAATTGCTGGAATTTTAATTGAAAATACCTTAGCCGCAAATAAAATAACCAATTGTATTGTCGGGATTGGATTTAATGTAAATCAAACACAATTTTCGCCAACCATTAACGCTACATCGTTGGCTATTTTAACAGAAAAAACGTTTGAACTAGAACACTTGTTAAACGAACTTTTAAAATGTATTGAAGTCCGTTATTTGCAACTTAAAGCCAATAAATATACCTTGATAAAGTTCGAATATTTAAAAGTGCTTTTTGGCTACCAAAAACCTTTACATTATGTGGTAAACAACCAACGTGTAACAGGAATTATTAAAGGAATTTCTCCAACAGGTAAACTACAAGTAGAAATAAACTTGCAACTTAAAGAGTTTGATTTAAAAGAGATTAGTTTGGTGGTTTAAACTCCATGAGGGAATTAATCTCCGCATATTTAATGAGAATAAAAATATTTTTCACCGCACTTCAGTTTTTGGGTTGTGGTGGTTTAAACTTCAAGTGAGACGGTTGAAGGAGCGAGGGGATTACAAAGTAAAGGCAAGGTTTTACCTTGTAGTTACAGGTTTAAATATACCACAAGCTACAAGCTTACTCCAATATGCTTTTAGCATTTAATATTCCTACTACTGCCATGCTTCAAACCTTTACCCCAATTACACAAACATCGTCTACTTGCTCCAATTCACCTTTCCAGTTGGAGAATACTTTGTTTATTTTTTGATGTTGTTCTTGCATAGATAAATGAGAATTAGAAAGTATAAATTCTCTCATATTCTTAATCATGTACTTTTTACCTTTAGGTCCACCAAACTGATCTTGAAATCCATCAGTTAATGTATATACTTGGTCGCCTTTTTGCAGTTCAAACTCTCCACCCTTGAATGGTATGTGGTCATTATCGTGTTTGCCAACTGGCATTTTTTCCGTCCTAATTTCTATTACCTCACCTGCTCGGATAATCCAAATTGGGTTGTTGGCAGCCGTGTATTTCATTTTTTTGTTTTCAAAATCAAAACAAACAATGCTGGCATCCATTCCATCTTTACCACCTTCAGTACTTCCATCTTTTTTTAGTCGCTCTATTATTGTATTTCGGGTTGAGTTAAATATTGCTGCAGGTTCTGTTAAACCTTGGTCAATCGATTTTTCGATGCTCGATATATTCAAGATACTCATAATTGCTCCAGGTACTCCATGTCCCGTACTATCAGCATTTACAACCGCAAAATTCCCGTTATTGAGTTTGCCAGCCCAATAAAAATCACCACTCACTACATCTTTGGGTTTAAAAAATACAAAGTAATCTTGTAAGTTTTCGTCTAATAATTCTTTACTTGCCAAAAAGCTCCGTTGGATACGTTCTGCATAGTTAATACTATCTATAATTTCTTTATTTTTTTCTGCAATTAAGTCATGTGCTTTTTTTAATTCCACATTACGCAATCGTTGTATATCCGCTTCCTGTTCTGCTTTCTCAGTAGCATAATTTGTTTCAAGATTTTTCAGTTTGTTGCTTGCTTCTTCGCCAACAACTTCTGAGCGAATTTGATAAAAGAGTTCAATATGCCTAATTGCTTCTTTAAAATTTTCTGTTTGCTTATAGAGATTAGCCAATTTTTCGTGACACTGGTATGTTTTGGTTTTTGCGTTGATTTCGGTGGAAATAGTAAGTGCCTCTTCCAAAATCTTCATGGCAGAAGATATTTGATTGCATGCAATTTTGACATCCGACAAGGCAATAAGTGAACTGACCATACCGGGTTTTGTTCCATGTGCCTTACGCATTTCATAACTTTTTTGAAGATAAATTTCTGCCTCCTGAAATTTATTATCACTGAAAAGCATCATTCCAATTTCATAACGTGCCCGGGCTTCCTCCATCCACAAGTTATGACGAATGCTCAATTCAAGAGCCTCTTTAAAATATTTTTCAGCAGCTTGCATATTTCCTTTATGCACATTACAGCATCCCAAACCTATCAGGGTATAGGAAAAATCACCAGAATCAATTACTTCACGATTATTGAAAGATTTTAATGCTCTTTCGTAGAATAAAAGAGATTTATCATAATCTTTCAAATCATAATTGAATACTCCCAATAACCAATGCACCCATCCTTTTCCGTTTTCTATATTGTGTTTTTCAAGCGTCCTCAAAGTGTCAAATAGAACTGACATTGCTTTTTCGTAATTACCTTTTCCCCAATAAATCATTGCCCTTACCACCGTATATTGTGCTAATTCATTATAGAATTGTAACTCATGCTGTAAGGATTCAATTTGGTCTAATTCCTGGGTTGCTATATCAAGTTGTGAAAGATGCCAGTGTTGATATGCCTTAATAATCAGAGCTGCAATTAATCCCTCTTTGTATTCAAACTGCAATGCTAATAATCGTGCATTCTCACCAAGTTTCAAACACTCGGACGGCAATACGTTTCGATTAGCTTTTGCGAAAGTGCAAATAGCATCAATGCGTTCCTTTATATCGAGTATTATAGTGAAGTCAGGAATTTTGTCGCTATGATTATTTGCCTTTTGCATGGTTGCTAACTTGTTTATATATCTGACAAAACCAGACCTATAAAAGAAAAAATGGATAGATAGATTTGATAATCATCAAACTTATTATATCAAATGTATGGCTTTTTTAATTGTAAATCAAAGAAGAGTATTTTAGGCAAACTTTTTAAAAGTCAAAACCTTATAATCCAGTCAATTTTTTTAAATCCATCGATTTGGCTATTTCTTTAAAAAGGTCGGTGTTTTTTTGGTTGTTACCCTCAATAGTTACCAAAAATCGGTCGTTTACGCCTAAAATTAAACTGGCATCTTTCGATTTTTTTTGTAACGTTTCCCAACCATTAATGTTTTCATCAATACTTACACTTTGGGCAGTTTCTTCGCTATTGTCAATTTTAAAACCCGAAGCCCACATAGCAGTTGCCATCGAATACATCGACATGGCAGCGTTGTAATCTAACAAGGTTACATTAATATCGTCGTTACCTTTGGTAAAACGAACATTAGCCGAAGAAAACGACATTCCGCTCATTTCAACAGATTCGCCTTTAGGTTCTTCTTTTTCGTAACCTTTTACCGATTCGGGTAAATATTTCATCAATTCTTCGTAATGCATGGCTTTTGCATCCTTACGTTCTTCCTGTTGTTTTTCCATTTTTTCGGCTTGCTTTTGCATGTTTTCACCCATTTTCATTAAAGCACCCATCGGGTTTTTTTCGACATCAATATTGTCTTCTTCTTTTTTATCATTTCCACCACAGGCAACAAGTGTTGCGATACCTAATAAAAATGATAGTTTTAAAATCGTTTTCATAAATTTTTTATTTAAAGGTTTCTACTAATTTATCTGAAAGCATGTTAAAAAAATTGGTTAGTGGAGTTTCCACCATCATTTTTAAAAACGGGTTTACATCGCCATCAAACTCCAAATGAGCTTCGGTTTGGTTGTCGTTTATGGGGTTTAAAAAAATGTTTAAGGTAAATTTAAAAGGCACTTTACCGTACGAATCTAAATAGATTAATGAGTTTGGAGTTGCAGCAACTCTTTTTAAACCTATGTCGGTCATGCCCTTAATTCTAAAAGTGCAATATTCTTCGGTAGAATTCCAGTTTTCTATTTTATCAGCAGGAAAAAGTTTTTGAAAATTGTTCATGTCGAACAAAAAATTAAAAACGTTTTCTGGAGTTTGGTTAACTGTTTTTGGAGGAGTGTTTATTTTCATGTTGTTTGTGTGATGTGTGGTGAGTGATGTGTGTTGTGTTTTTTGTTTGGTGTTTTTTTTACATTTTCAAATTAGTTCATTTTCAAATTTTCAAATTGAACTTATTTCTTCCACTTCTCAGGGTCTGTTCTCCATTCCGATAACGATTTCACATCATTTTCAGCAATATAATTATCAGCTTCGGCTGTTTCAATTAATATGTTGTAATCGCAAAGTGTAATCAAACTACAGTTGTTTGTTTTAAAATTCTGAACAGCAGTTTCGAAACCATAAGTAAAAATAGCTACCATTCCCAACACATTGCTTTTAGCATCTCGTAAAGCTTTTAAAGCAGTTAAACTGCTTCCTCCAGTAGAAATTAAATCTTCAATAATTACCACATTTTTATCGGTGGGCACTTCGCCTTCAATCATGTTTTGCAATCCATGTCCTTTAGCTGCAGCTCTTACATACACAAAAGGCAAACCCATTTCTTCGGCTACCAATGCACCAATAGCTATGCCTCCAGTAGCCACACCGGCAATAACTTCAACTTTAGGATAATGTTCTTTTATAGCATCAACAAACTGTTGTCTGATAAAAGTTCTTACCTTTGGGTACGAAAGAATTTTCCTGTTGTCGCAATAAATAGGAGAATTCCAACCCGAAGCCCAAGTAAATGGCTGGTTTGGTTGTAATTTTATTGCTTTAATTTGCAATAGCGATTGTGCTACTTTTTTTGCCGATTCGTTATTCATGATCATGCTGCAAATGTATAAAGTTTTTATAAAGGATAAACGAATTATCTTCACCAATAATCAACACGATGTTGATAAAGTCCCTTTTGGGATTGCTCTAGCTTTTTTTTCGAAAGATATCATTCCAATAGTTTTAGATGTTTTAAGTAATCAAAAAGATGTTAAACAGGTGCTTTTTTATGTCAACAATGTGGAGGAAGTTTTTAGTGAGTTTAAAACCTATTTTACAATTATTGAAGCTGCAGGAGGGGTAGTAAAGAATAACGAAAATAAGACATTGTTTATTTATCGGTTAGATAAATGGGACTTGCCCAAAGGGAAAATTGAAAAAGGTGAAAAAATTGAAGATGCTGCCATTAGAGAAGTTGAGGAGGAGTGTGCAGTAAGTGGTTTAGAAATTATTAAGCCTTTACCGAATTGTTACCACATTTATCATTTAAACGAAAAACCGATTTTAAAGAAAACCCATTGGTTTGAAATGAAAACGGATTTTGAGGGCAAGTTAATTCCGCAAAAAGAAGAGGGTATTGAAAATGTAGAGTGGTTTACCAATGAGCAAATACAAGAAATAGCGTTGGAAAATACGTATGCTTCAATTGCTGATTTTTTGAGTTCTATTCGCTGATGCATAATGGGTTAAATCAGTAATAACGAACTTGCAAAATTTATTTGCTATTACATAATAATTATGTTTTGACACGAATTGCACGAATTATTTATTATACCTTATTCGTGTAAATCCTCTTATAGGTAATTTAATTACACTAACACCTCCACGCTAAAGGCGTGGTAGTTAATTCGTGCAATTCGTGTCATTTTTTTTTAAGTGAATCCTAATTGTATTCTATGTTAAGAAAAATATAGTGGCTAAGTAGCAAAATTATTTTTTGTTCATACTATCATAAAATTCCTTTTCGATATTTTCTTCGGTAGCTCTTTCGGCAGTACCTCCAGGTCGTGCAGCAGGAGAACTAATAATGTTTAATTTATCATCGAGAAACACATAAAAAGGTAAAGTTGCTACGTTGTAATCGTCGAGTAATTTTTGGCTTTTACCGACATGTAAAAATTTCCACGTATAAGTTGGATTTTTTTTAATGAAGTTGTTCATTTTTTCAATGTTGTTGTCGGTACAAATGCTCAAAAATTCAATGGAATTACCATATTTCTTATACAAACCTTCCATTAATTTCATTTCTTTCTGACTAGGAATATTCCAAGTTGCCCAAAAATTAATGTACAAGTGTTTTCCTTTAAATGAATTTAATGACACCAACTCATTATTTTGGTTGTAAAGATTGAAATCAACGGCTTTATTTCCTTTATCGAGTTTCTTTTGAGTTAACAAGCGGTATATTTCTTCGGCAATAATTTTTTGTTGAGGATATTTACCAGTTGTTTTTTGTTCGTTAATCATGCTTAAAATGTTGGCACGTTTAAAGTATTTATCATTACTAATATTATACAAGCTATAAAGTGCAAAAAGGTGTTTAAATTCTTCTTCTTCCAAAAAAGGATATTTGTTTAATGAAGTTAATAAATGGTTAAAATTGCCTTTTTCGTTGATTGCTTTTATTACGTCTAAGCCACTCATTTGAAGCGTTAAATCTTTTAATTCAGTTTTAAAAAAATCAGTAAAAAGCATCATGTATTCTTTGTTGTTGTACAAAATCGGTTTGTTGTTCAGGTATTCTATATACAAGTTTGCTTTAGTGTTTTTACTGTTTTTACCTGTGGTGTTATCGTTAAACGAAACATTTATCGAGTTTTCTAACTGTGCAATGGAGTAAATGATGTGATTTTTTACAAAGTGGGAAGAAGCATTTTCAATTTCTTTAATCATTTTAGTTTTAAATGCTTTTATTTTTGGTTCAACCGAGCGGTCACGTTTTACAAAAAGCAAGTAATTTTCATCAAAAAAAGCATCGTATTTTTGATTGTACTTTTTAATTTCCTGATTGAGTTCGTTGGGTGCTGGAAAATTAAATTTCAACGAAAGTTGTTTGTCGTAAATTCTTCCTTTATTAAACTCATCGCTATAACTTAACGATAGGTTGTAAACTTTACCCGGTTCAATATAAAACCAAGTTGTTTTATCTTCAATTTTTAAATAAATGGCAGTGGTTTCGGTATGTTCAAATTCAAAGTTGAAAGTTTCATCTTTGTTTACGGTAATGTAGCCTATATTTTTTTTGTTGTAGGTGATGTAATCGGTGTAGGTAAAAACAGTAAGTTCTCGGTCGCCAAAAGCTTTAGCAAAACCTTTTATTACGGTTTTTGATGCCGATAATTGATGGGCAAAAATGATAATGAAAAAAAAGAAAACAGATTTTTTTAACATGGTTAATACAACTCTAAAAGTCATTTTGTATTGCATTTGGCACAAATTTACTTGCATGACCTTTGTTAGCGATAATATCACGAACTATAGAGGAATTTATTGCCATAAAGTTTGGAGAGGTAAGTAAAAATATAGTTTCAACGTCGTTGTTTAACGTTTTATTCATTTGTGCAATATTACTTTCGTAATTGTAATCAATGGGATTTCGCAAACCTCGTAATAAATAGTTGGCATTAATTTTTTTGCAAAAATCAATGGTTAAACCTTCGTAAGCTATCACTTCAATTTTTGGCTGATTTTTAAACGTTTCTTTTAACCAATTCATGCGTTGTTCTAGGGTAAACAAGTAGCTTTTTGCATTATTCGTACCAACTCCAACTACAATTTTATCAAAAAGCGGAAGAGCCCGAAGAATAATATCTTCGTGTCCTTTGGTAATAGGGTCGAATGAGCCTGGAAATAGAGCAGTTTTCATACGTTGTTAGTTGTTAGTTATCAGTTAGCCCCCTCCGTCTCCCCCGAAGGGGGAGGGTTTCCAACCCTCATTGCCACATAGTTATCATATTTTCTTTTTACTATCTACATAGCCCCTCCTTCGGAGGGGTTGGGGAGGCAAAATTAGTTATTCTCTAACATAAATCGGTATGCCAAGCGAATTTTAAAAATTAACCCATCCTTAAAATCGTAGTTTAATGGTTTTTGGTCGGTACCAAATTTAAAAGCGGAGAGTTTAAAATCTAATTTGTCGTCGGTATCGTAAATACGGAAACTTCTGCCCACCGAATAACCAATCTGTGGCTCAATTAAAACTCGGTAAGATGGAAAATTGATTTGCAAATAAGCAAACAATTCATTGGTAGTTTTAGTGATGTAATTGTTGTTGAAATCAGATGCATAAAAGCTTTTAACAATGGCATTGAAATTTAACCCAGCTTTAATGTTTTTGATGAGTTGATAGTTTAAATCGGCAGAAACTGGCAATGTAAAATTGGCTTCCAACTTTTTGTTTTTGCTTTGGTAATAAAAACCAAGTAAAGGAACTACAAATGGACCAAACAACTCTTGATTATAATAGGCACCAAATCGATATTTGAAATTCGATGATTTTTTAATGTTGTACAAGGCAATTCCACCAAATTGAAAATGTTTTTGACTCAATCCTTCTTGTAAATCGGAGGCAATTTTGGGTAAGAAAAGATAGGTTCCGGTAATTTTTTCGGAGTGTTTGTAGTTTAACCCTATTTTTGGGTTAATGGTGTAAAAGGTGTTTTGGCTAGAAGGTTGGTTAACCAAACTAATCTGTTCAAATAAAACTCCAGTAAGTAATGTTTTGGTGGAGTCTAAAACGATTGGCAAGGTAATATCGGTAGAAAATTCTTGCAACTGGGTTTTAATTCCATTCAGGCTATCGTAACTATTAAATGGGGTTGCTGCATAATTGATTTTTACCAAATCAACATAGTTTTGGGCGGATAAAAAACCCAAGTTTAATATGAGAAATAGAGCAAGTAATTTTTTCATAAAACCTGATGAATTTGTTCAAACTTTTTTTTCCAGTTATCAGCGTTTTTATTGTAATAATCGTCAATGTGTACCGTATCTTTCGTTCTAAAATCGCCACCCCAGCGCAATTCTTTGTCATCTTTAATTTGTTTAATAAATAATGCAACTGGCTCTGGTAAAGTTGGTTTTGCTAATTCTGGAGATTTACACCATTTTTTATAATCATCGCCGTATCTAACATTCATATCGATAGCATGACCAACCATGTGGTTCGACATTTTGGAAGGAGTAACAATAGCGTTCGCAACATTGGCATCTTTTCT
>CAYJMI010000057.1:0-22888 GCA_964371285.1 uncultured Vicingus sp.
GGGTTAAAAATGTTCAGTTTTAACTTTTTAAAATTGAGGAAAACATTTTAAAAATTAACCTTGACTTTAACGCTAGTATTGTTAATTTTGATTGAGAATAAAAAATCAAATTATGTCATTAAAACAATCGTTAAGTTTTAAATTACAACAGAAGTTATCACCACAACAAATTCAGTTGATGAAATTGTTGCAATTGCCCACTATTGCTCTCGAACAACGCATAAAGGAAGAAATGGAAAGCAATCCGGCTTTGGAGGAAGGTAATGAAGATGAATTGGAGGAGGAATTTTCATACGACCAAGACGATGATTTTGACAAAGAAGAACCTACAGAAGCAGAGAAAGAATTTAATTTTGACGACTATATTAGCGACGACGAAACCCCTTCATACCGATTAAATACCAACAACCATAGTGCTGACGACGAGGATCGTCAAATTCCATTAAGCGGTGGGGCAACTTTTCATGAATTGTTAGAAGCTCAACTAACGCTATTTGATTTTGATGAAGAAGATTTCGAAATCGCTCACCATTTAATTGGTAGTTTAGACGATTCGGGCTATTTACGCAGAGATTTAAACTCCATTGTTGATGATTTAGCGTTTACCCAAAACATTATTACCGACCTACCGCATTTAAAAAGTATATTAAAAATTATTCAACAATTCGACCCACCAGGGGTTGGTGCAGAAACTTTACAAGAGTGTTTGTTACTTCAAATCAAACGGAAAAAAGGGCATTCTTTAATCCATTTAAATGCAAAAGAAATTTTAGGCAACTATTTTGACGAGTTTACTAAAAAACATTACGATAAAATTATTGAAAGGCTTAACATTTCTGAAGAAGACTTGAAAGAAGTTATTGATGAAATTTTAAAATTAAATCCAAAGCCAGGAAACTCGTTGAGCGAATCTATAAAAGTAGTTCAACACATTATCCCCGATTTTATCTTGACTGTTTATGAAGGAGTTATTGATGTTCAGTTAAACAGTAGAAATGCTCCTGAACTCAAAATTAGTAGAGAATATTCCAACATGATGCAAGGTTATCGAGAATCGAGAGAAAAACCAAGCAAATCTCAAAAAGATGCTTTAATGTTTGTTAAACAAAAATTAGATTCTGCTAAATGGTTTATTGATGCCATAAAACAACGTCAAGATACATTAATGATTACCATGGAAGCCATCATTCATCATCAAAAAAAATATTTTTTGGAAGGCGATGAAACCACTATTACACCCATGATTTTAAAAGACATTGCCGAAGAAATTAACATGGATATTTCAACTGTTTCGAGAGTGGTAAACA
Source organism: uncultured Vicingus sp. (assembly GCA_964371285.1). Lineage (GTDB taxonomy): Bacteria > Bacteroidota > Bacteroidia > Flavobacteriales_E > Vicingaceae > Vicingus. The sequence continues at coordinate 1,308 of CAYJMI010000057.1, forward strand.
GTAAATATGTACAAACTCCTTATGGAACTTTTTTACTCAAAACATTTTTCTCCGAATCGTTAAGTACCGATAGCGGCGAAGAAGTATCGAGCCGTGAAGTAAAAAAGATTTTGCAAGATGCCATTGAAGATGAGAACAAAAAAAGACCTTTAACCGATGATAAACTTTCGAAATTATTAAACAATAAAGGTTATAACATTGCCCGAAGAACTGTTGCAAAATACCGTGAACAATTAAATATTCCTGTGGCGAGAATGAGAAAAGAATTATAAAATGGACGAACAATTAAAAACTGCTGCGAAATTTTTCTCTTATGTTTTTCACCCACTTGTCATTCCAACATTAGGGATGTTAATTATTTTCAACTCCAACTCTTATGTAAATTTTGCCATCCCTTATGAATTAAAAAAGGCAGTAATTATTTTAGTGGGATTAAGCACTTTTATTATCCCAACATTATTTACTCTTTTTTTGCAAAACAGAGGTTATATCAAAACCATAGAGATGGAAACCACGAAGGAAAGAGTTATACCTTATGGATTTACCATCATTTTTTACTTTTTTACCATTTACATGATGTTGAAAGTTGCTATTCCACCCATCATTTTTAATTTTATGGTTGGAGCATTGGTGTCGGTAATCCTTGCTTTTATTGTTAACCTAAAATGGAAAATTAGTGCTCACATGATAGGAATTGGAGGTTTAACAGGAGCATTAATTGCAAGTTCTTTCTTACTTAATGTCAATCTTTTATCCTACATCACATTAAGTATTTTAATCTCAGGTTTGGTTGCATCTTCTCGTTTAATATTAAACGCTCACAACCCTAGTCAGCTTATTATTGGCTTTTTAATGGGAATGGTTTGCCAGATTTTTTCCATTTATTTGTAATAAAAAAAGCCCCACTTTCGTAGAGCTTTCTTGTTAAAAAATACTTTTTCAATATTCATCTTCGTTAAAGAAAAAATCTTCTTTACTCGGATAATCTGGCCAAATTTCTTCAATACTATCAAAAGTTTCTCCTTCGTCTTCCAGTTCTTGTAAATTTTCAACAACTTCTAAAGGCGATCCAGTTCTTATAGCGAAATCTATTAGCTCATCTTTTGTTGCAGGCCAAGGTGCGTCTTCTAGGTGAGATGCAAGTTCTAATGTCCAATACATAATAAATTTATTTAAAAATTAATACTTTTCACACTTAATCCAACCCACTTTTTAGGTCTGTTTAAGAGTTACGCAAAAATAGATTTTTTGTTCACACTTACAACACTAAAATATTCACAATTGTTAATAACTCCATTTATTTTTAAATTCGCCCTACATTCGGGCTTTCCAAGGGATTTCTTTAGCGTTATTATCTTGTGTAAGTTTTCTGGATAAAACAAACAAGTAATCTGATAATCTGTTTAAATATTTTACTACAAGGTCTTGTACCGATTCAACCTCAGCCAAATGTACAGTAAGCCGCTCGGCTCTCCTGCACACACAACGAGCCACGTGGCAAAATGAAACCGTTTGATGCCCACCTGGCAAAACAAACGAACGCATTTCTGGTAAAGTTTCGTTCATTTTATCAATTTCATTTTCTAATAAAATAACATCCTCTTCGAACAATTGAGGTACTTTTACCTTTTCGTTACCCGGTTCAGTTGCCAACATCGAACCCAAAGTAAATAATCTATCCTGAATTTCAATCAACACGTTAATCGTATCACTATCTACTTTTTGGTCGCGGATTAACCCTATGTACGAGTTTAATTCATCAACGGTACCATAAGCTTCAATTCGTAAATGATGTTTTGGAACTCTTTTTCCTCCAAACAAAGATGTTAAGCCTTTGTCTCCAGTTTTGGTATATATTTTCATTTTATATCAATTTATTATAATCCCGTATCAGGTACGGGACAAAAATATTCATTTAATCGTAAAGATTACCACTTGAAATGGTAATTTTGCCCACATGATTACACAAGAACAAGTAAAAGAATTAGCAGACCGCCTGGAAGCGTTAAGGGGGTATCTTTGACGTTGATGCCCGACTAATTGCTCTTGAAGAAGAGCAACAAAAAACATTAGACCCTAGTTTTTGGGATGATCCGAAAGAAGCCGAAAAGCAACTTAAAGTGGTAAGCAATATTAAAATTTGGACCGATGGGTTTAAAAAAATTGCTACTTTGGTGGATGATATGAATGTTATTTACGACTTCTATAAAGATGGCGATGCTACCGAAGATGATGTTGAAACCCATTACAAAACAACGCTTACTGCACTTGATGAGCTGGAATTTAAAAACATGCTTAGCGAAGAGGAAGACACCTTAAGTGCTGTATTACAAATTACTGCCGGAGCTGGTGGCACCGAAAGTTGCGATTGGTCGTCGATGCTCTACCGCATGTACACCATGTGGGCAGAGAAAAACAAATACAAAATAAAAATACTCGATTTTCAGGATGGTGATGTAGCTGGTATAAAAACCGTTACCATGGAAATTGAAGGCGAATTTGCCTTTGGATATTTAAAAGGTGAAAATGGCGTACACCGTTTGGTTCGAGTTAGTCCATACAATTCACAAGGAAAACGAATGACTTCCTTCTCTTCAGTTTATGTTTATCCGTTGGTTGACGACAGCATAGAGATTAACATCAATCCTGCCGATATTACTTGGGATTTTGCACGTTCTGGTGGTGCTGGTGGTCAAAATGTAAACAAAGTTGAAACAAAAGTAATTCTACGACATCTTCCTACTGGAATTATGGTTACCAATTCCGAAACACGTTCTCAATTAAAGAATAGGGAAAAAGCCATGCAATTGCTAAAATCTCAACTTTACGAAATTGAAATGCGTAAAAAAATAGAAGCTCGTTCTGAAATTGAAGCCGATAAGAAAAAAATTGAATGGGGTTCGCAAATTAGAAGCTATGTATTAGACGACAGAAGAGTAAAGGACCACAGAACAGGTTTTACAGTAAACGACCCTGACAAAGTATTGAATGGCGATTTAGATGGTTTCCTTAAAGCTTATTTGATGGAGTATAGTAAAGTATAAAAACGTTCACTTGTAGTGTTAGATCTTAATTTGAGAATTTTTAAAAAGAAATTGTGTTAGCAATATAACAACACTCCTTGTATCACTTTGTATTGATGCTATTCGTACTGAATTCGTTTTGTTAAATCAAACTCTGTTTAATTTCTACTTTTAACAAAATGAAACAACAATATTTTACCAAAAATGTTTGAATACTAAAATAAAAAACCTACATTTAGGGTGGTAATTCTATCTGCTCAAAAAGACTTTTCTTTATTAAAATTAAAAAAAATAACCTATCCACCTAAATCATAAAAAGATGAAAAAAAATGTAATTATTTCAGTTGTCTTATCGATTTTAATATTGGCAACTTCTACTGTTTTCGGACAAGACAAAAAAGTAGAAAAAGCAAAAAAAACGGTCACCAAAACTTATATCAACGGTACAAATGCATTTATTAAAGAAGCAGTATCGCTAAAAAAGGAATCAAAAAGGGAAGATGGCGAACCTTTTATAGCCAAAGCCTTCGACCATCATAAACATGCCATAGAGTTGTACAATAATGGGGATTTAGAGAAAGCTATTTACCATACCTTAAAAGCAAGAAAATATCTTGCACAATCAATGAAATTAGATAAAGGTAAATACATAGAAGATACTGATTTTACTGAATTATTTCAAAATTTTAAAGACCCAAAGGACAAAGAAAATAAAGAATTTTATAAAACCAATAAAGCCATGTTTAAAAACACCAAAGATACTTCTGTTGGTGAATTTGAAAACGAGTTGGACGGGGATATAGAAGTTACCGAAGATGATGCTAATGTAGATGTGAAAGGACTCGAAAAAGTAAAATAACGGAGTGTCTGATTAATATAAAATGAAAAAATATATTAGCTGTTTTCTAATTATTATAACAATTCAGCTTCATGCTCAAGAAAAGGTAATACCTTCTTCTCGTGTTGACAAAGCATCGATTGGTTTTGGCGTTGGTATAGATTACGGTGTTATTGGAATGAGCATTACAACATCTCTACATCGAAATGTTGCCCTAATTTTTGGTACAGGATATTCTGGAATTGGTTTTGCATATAATGGTGGACTTAAAGCACGATATGTATCAGTAGAAAACCCTTCAAGAGTAACTCCATTTGTTATCTGTATGTATGGAATAAATTCGGTTATAAAAGTTACCAATGCTCCAGAATACAATAAATCATTTCGTGGATTAACATTTGGTTTTGGAGTAGATTTTAATTTTAAACCTCGAAAGTTTGGATTTTGGTCTTTTGCCCTAATGATACCTTTAAGAAGCGATGAGTTTAACAACTATAAAAAAAGTTTTATCATGGATAGAGAACCAGCTCCCATAGGACTTTCACTTGGTTATAAGATAATACTTCATTAGTTTTTAAGTACCAATAAAACAAAGAAAAATATGGAGTAAAAAGGCAAACTAAGCCTCTCCACTCTCGAAATAACTTTGTAAAATGATGAAATAATATTCTGTACAAAAGCACAACATCTTTACAAAATCTTTATACTCGAATACCTATTTTTGTAATTAAAAAATAATGAACTTCCTTAGAGTAAGGAAATACAACATTACCAATCAATACTTGATAAGTATTTTACTTATTGTATTAACTTCTATTATATCCTATTTTTCGGTTGGTTTTATTGGTTATCGGGTGGTAGCCATGATTTTATTATTGGTTGTTTCTTTCCTTGCCATGTTATTCGATATATTCCCTGTTTTAGTAACTGCGTTATTAAGTGCCGTTATTTGGAATTTTTTCTTTATTCCTCCTACTTTTACTTTTCATATTGGAACAACCGAAGATTCGTTAATGTTCCTGATGTATTTTGTTATTGCTTTAATTAATGCAGTACTTACGTTTAAGATTCGTTTAGTCGAGAAAAAAGCGAGAGAGAAAGAGGAAAGAGAAAATACCATAAAATTGTATAACACCTTACTTAATTCGTTGTCGCACGAGCTAAGAACTCCAATTTCTACAATAATTGGAGCTATTGATACCATCAATGGAAATGAAACTAAATTACCTGAATCTATTATTTCGGAACTACATACCGAAATTAAAATTGCTGGATTTCGTTTAAACAGGCAGGTCGAAAACCTTCTAAGCATGAGTCGATTAGAAGCAGGCATATTGAAACCAAAAATAGATTGGTGCGATATGAATGAATTGATTTTTTCAGTGATCCATGATAATAAAGAGGATGCAAAAGAACATCGAATTGTTTTTGAACCACCCGAAAATTTACCTTTGTATAAAATTGACAGAGGATTTGTTGAGCAAATTATTCACAACATTGTTCACAATGCATTGCAATATACGCCAAAGAATTCCTTAATAAAAATAGAAGTAGAAAACATTAATGACAAATGTCAAATTGTTATTTCAGATAACGGAATAGGTTTTCCGAAGAAAGAAATTGATTTTGTTTTCGATAAATTTTATAGACTTACGCATTCTGCAACAGGTGGAACGGGTTTAGGACTATCTATCGCTAAAGGTTTTACCGAAGCATTAGGTGGAATTATTTATTTAGAAAATAAGCCTTCGGGTGGTGCAAAATTTACGATTTTAATTCCTGCCGAATCTTCACCCGTTAACAACATAAATCATGAATAAGGCAGAAATACTCATTATTGACGACGAACCTCAAATTCGAAAGTTACTTCAAATTAATCTAGAAAGTAACGAATATAAAGTTATTCAAGCCATTAATGGGAAAGAAGGTATAATGTTAGCGGCAAGCCATCTGCCAGATTTAATATTGTTGGATTTAGGATTACCCGACATAAGTGGGCACGAAATATTAAAAAAACTAAGAGAATGGTATAATAAACCCATCATTATTCTTTCTGTTCAAAATAACGAAGCAGATATTATTGCGGGCTTAGATAATGGAGCTACTGACTATCTTTCTAAACCATTTAGAACTGGTGAATTATTGGCAAGAATTCGTTCAGCCATTAAAAGAAGCCAAAGTGTTATGAATGAAAGCTCTATCATTTGCGGTAACCTTGAAATGGATTTGGTTGCACGAATTGTAAAAAAAAATAATGAGGTATTAAAACTTACTTCAACAGAATATAACCTATTGGCTCTATTTACTAAAAATGAAGGAAAAGTTTTAACACATCAATACATTTTAAAAGAAATCTGGGGCTTTGGTCATCTGGCAGAAACCCAATACTTGCGGGTATTTATAGGTACACTTCGTAAAAAAATAGAAGATAATCCTAACAATCCTCAACACATTATTACAGAAAGTGGTGTCGGCTATCGTTTCCAATAACTAAAATCTTTATAAAATCTTTATAGTTTAGCTGTAAATCTTAACTTTTTATATATTTCTTAAGCCCGAACTTTGTTTTAATCTACTTTTAATCTACAAAGTTGAATTCTAATTTATGGAAAATATAAAAATTAATCCTGAATCGGCAAATCTGGTTTTGCAAACTTTTCAAAAAATAAATACGCTTAAAAAGGCACTTAACAACAACCCCTATTGCCAGCTAAAAGAAATTATTGAAAGTAGTTTTGTTTTAAACGAAATGATGAATAATGCTTTAAAAGAAACTACTGCAATTTCATTCAAATCAAACCTATCTAAAATAGCTGAACATATAGAAAAAACTATAATGGGTATCGAAAAAATTAAAACCATTCAAGAAAACAAAGAAGTAAAAACCATTCTTGACCAAATATTAGAAGATATCGTGCTACTCCAAACAAAAATTAATGCAAACAAATAACATTATTTATAAAACCTTTTTAAAGCAAATAGCCAGTTTGCAAATTATTGTAGGAGGAGTAATACTTATTCCTTCTATTGTGTCCGTAATTTATCAGGAATGGTATTCGTTTGCTGGATTCATGCTTTCTGGTTTGTTTACTACACTGTTAGGTTATGCAACCTATAGATTACTTGATAAAACAGAAGAACCACGATATAAGGATTCGTTAGCCATAGCAGCACTTGGTTGGTTAATGATTATTATTTTTGGTGCCATTCCTTATTTTGTTATAGCATGGTTAACTCCAATAGAAGTCATGCAACAATTTGTTCCATCGGGTTTTGATTACGAATCCAGTCTAATATATTTCAGAAATCCAATCCATTGTATATTTGAAAGTACTAGTGCATTTACAACAACAGGTCTTACTATGGCCTACCACGAACCATCAATAGGGAAAAGCATATTATTTTACCGTCACTTCTCTCAATGGGTTGGAGGAGCCGGGTTTATTGTTATGGCTTTAGCCATTTTTAAACAATTACCTGGTCAGGGAGCAGTTAATCTCTACGGTTCAGAAGCCAGTGGAACAAAATTAAGAACGAATGTTATTCAAACAGCAAAAGCAATATGGAAAGTGTATGTTGTAATTACACTTCTAGTTGTTATCTATTTATTTGTTGGTACCATTCTAATTCTTCCAGACTATCCAATTGCCGAGGCATTTTTCGATTCCTTTAACCATGCTATGGCAGGTCAATCAACGGGTGGTTTTAGCACTTTAGATGATAGCATTGCTACTTACAAGTCGAATGCTATGGACATTTTATATATTTTTCCGATGATAGTTGGAGGATTTTCACTGCCTTTCCTCTATAGATTTATATTTTTAAAACAATTCAAAGAAATTTGGACTGATATTCAATCGAGGGCATTAATTATTGCCTGTGTAGTTGGTGGTATAATACTGTCTATATTGTTGTATCACGAAGAAATAGTATCTAATCCTATAAGAGAAGGAATGTTTCAATTCGCAACAGCAATTACAACAACAGGTTGGCAAACATCAAATATAGGTGCTTGGGGCGATTTATCTACCCTTTTTATTGTGGTGGGTGCCATGATTGTTGGAGGTGCTGCAGGAGGAACAGTTGGTGGAATAAAAATTATACGTGCATTGTTGCTACAAAAAGGGATGAGATGGTATGTGAGCAAGGTGTTTTTATCAAAAAATACCATAAAATCAGTCAAGTTCAATAACAAAATATTGCTTCCCGATGAAATGAATGCAGAACTTTCCAGAGCAGGAATATTTACACTCATCTACTTAATTTTTGTTTTCATCTCTACCCTATTTACAGTATATTTTATGCCCGGAAACTATTCACTTGCAGATGCCATTTTTGAGTCTGCTTCCGCTCAAGGTACAGTTGGTCTTTCTACAGGTATTTCCGACCCTAGTATGTCGCCTATACTAGAAGGTATTTATATTATTCAAATGTGGGCTGGAAGAATTGAAATCATTCCCATATTAGTATTAATCAGGGTTATATTGTATGGTACAAAACCTAAAATTGTTTAAACTCAAAAAATAAAATTATGCACATCATTATTATTGGTTCCGGAAGAACAGGAAAACACGTTATTGAAGCCGCCGTTAAAGACAATCACGATGTTTTTGTTATTGAAAAAAGCAAACTGGCAGCAAATTGGGTGGCAACACATTTCGATTGTATTGTAATAAATGCAGATGCGACAAGTATTGAAGCATTAAAAGAAGCGAAAGCTGAAAAAGCTGACGCAATAATTGTAACCACAAACGATGATGCCGTAAATTCTTTAGTAATTTTACTTGCAAAACAATTAGGTGTAAAAAGATTGGTTAGTTCTGTTAATAATGAAGATCATCTACCCGTTTTTGAACATTTAGGAATAGATACTGTTGAAAGCCCTTATCGATTAAACGGAAAGTATCTATACAGAGCAGTACAAGGCCCAAATGTGAAAGAATTTTTGGATTTAGGTGATGGCTTTGAAGTTTTAGAAATGGTTGTAGAAAAAGAATCGCTTATTGCAAATAAATTGATTAAAGAATTGAACAAGGAAAAAATTTTACCAAGTGATACACGAATAGTTCTTATTAAAAGAAACAACCAAATTATTATACCCGAAGGAGAAACTAGGGTATTTATTAAAGATGTTGTTGTTGTTTTATCTCGAAAAAATAGAATTGCTGAAGTGTCAAACTTGTTTGGAAAATAAATTCATCCATGTCATCCATGAAATAGCCATGAGCCGAAGTCCACAAAGAATGATAAAGATAATATGGCGTATTCCATATGACATACAAAAACAATAAATATCTACATATGAAAAGTAAGCTCATTTCGATACTGTTGTTTTTTTGTTTTTCATGCTCTTTAACAGTTCAAAGCCAGACCGACAGCTTAACTATTTGGCAACAAAAACCAAATCTATCTATTTCTGGGTTTATTGATGTGTTTTACATGTACGATTTCAATGAGCCTACCACCGATTACCGACAGCCATTTTTCTTCAACCACAACCGACACAACGAATTTAACCTGAATTTAGGTCTTATTAAACTGGGTGTTGAACACACAAAATACAGAGCAAACTTTGCATTACATAGTGGAACTTATGTTAACGACAATTATGCAGCAGAACCCAACTCACTAAAAAATATTGCCGAAGCAAATATTGGAATTTCATTAAATAACAAAAATAATCTATGGCTTGACGCAGGTGTTTTTGCCTCACACATTGGTTTTGAAAGTGCTATTTCTATGGATAATTGGAATTTAACCCGTTCATTATTAGCCGAAAACTCTCCATATTTTCTCTCCGGGGCAAAATTAACTTATAACCCTAATGATAATTTAGAACTAGCGGCACTTGTTTGTAATGGCTGGCAGCGTATTAAACGTTTACAGGGAAATTCATTGCCTTCCTTCTGTACACAGATAAAATATGATATTGCTGATAAATTAACTTTAGACTGGAGTACATTTATTGGTACTGATAACCCCGACAGTACAAGAAGAGTGAGATACTTCAATAATTTTTACGGGCAATTTCAGTTCACAAACAAGTTTGGTTTGATTGCAGGTTTTGATATTGGGGCACAACAACAAACAACAAACAGTTTGATTTATGATGTTTGGTTTAGTCCTGTTCTAATCGGTCAATTTACAATTAACAAGAACTGGAAAACAGCAATAAGGGTAGAATATTATCAAGACAAAACAGGTATTATCATTGCCACAGGAACTCCAAATGGATTTAAAACATCCGGGTTTTCATTCAATGTTGATTATTCTAAAACAGAAAATATGATTGTTAGAATCGAAGGTCGATGGTTAAATAGCCAAGACCCAATTTTTAATAGAAACTCTTCTCTTACCAACAATAACTATTTTATTGGCACTTCAGTTGCTCTAAAATTTAATGAAATTTTGAGTAAAAAATAAACTAAGAAAATCCTCTGTTTTTCGCATAACTTTATAAAATCGTCAGCATTTTAGTTTTGTGTCCCGAAAGTTTAATAACCTTCAAGGATTCTCGTAAACGAAACATTACTCGCTACTAAGTAGCACCCTAGATAAACTAACCATCTTTTCTGCAAAAGCTGCTAAATTTAAACATAGTTTATCAAAAAAAATTCCTGATAGATGTCTATAGAAATAGCTTTTTTAAATTATTATTTAGAATGATTCTAAATACCTCTTTTAAGGTATTGTTTAGAATCATTCTAAATAACAACTTTGTACTGTTAATTCAAACAACACTTAAATTAAGCAACAACCAAAAATAATTATGAAAAATACATTACTTGCAGTCATTTCATCCTTTGTGTTTTTATGTGCACAAGCACAAACAGATAAAGGAAACATTACAGGAACGGTTAAAGACAAATCAGGAAAACCTGTTGAACTAGCCAACATACTGGTGGAAAATAGTACTCTTGGCACTTACACTGATGAAAGCGGAAAATTCACCATAAAAAATATCCCGCAAGGTGATTATATTATTATTGTTTCCATTATTGGTTTTGAACCCATCAAACAAAATGTAGTTGTAAAGGCTGGAGAAACAGCAACAGTTTCATTTGATATAGCTGAAAAAGTTCATAAACTTAAAGAAGTAAGTATTACCTCCACTGGTATAAAAGGAGAAATTAAAGATATACCAGGAACAGTTTCCGTTATTGATGCAAAACAAATTCAAGAATCAGGATCACAGAATATCGGACAAATAATAACCCGTGTACCAGGAGTTAATTACCTCGACGAAGATGGTAGAGGATTAAAACCCAACATAGGTTTGCGCGGGCTTGACCCATTACGCAACAGAAATTTACTCGTTCTGATGGATGGAAAATTTCCAATAGGAATGACTTATTACGGAGACCCTGCTTCCTATTACATGACTCCAGTTCAGAGTGTGGACAGAATTGAAGTAATTAAAGGAGCATCTCCTGTTCTTTATGGTGGATATTCGGTTGGTGGCGTTGTAAATTTAATTACTAAAAAAGGAAAATTTATTCCTGAAACAAAGGCAGAGGTATCTTATGGAAATTATAATTCATTGAATACACAACTTTCAACAAGCGGTGATAACGGAAAAATAAATTATATGATTTCAGGGTTACGCAGGCAAGGAGATAGTTACAGAGACAGAGGAAAATTTAATGTAACCGACTTTACCATAAACTTAGGAACACACCTTGATTCAACTTCCGAGATTTCAATATACCTGAATGGATTCAGCGAAGATTCAGAAACCCCGGGCGGACTGACACAGGCACAATACGATGAAGACCCCACTCAAAGTCAGCTTCCAAGCGATCATTTTTATTCTAACAGATACAGCACTGCTTTATCCTATAAAAAAGTTTATAAAAAGTACCATATCTTTTCAACCTCCGTTTATGGCAACTACTTTAAAAGAGATTGGTGGTTAGCGGGTAAAAATCCGACAAAAACCAATGGATATTTAAGAGACATCCATGCAATAGGAAATGTATCAGATTATAATTTTACCAAAGATATTTTTAAAAAGAAAAATTCGTTGATTGCAGGAATTCGCGTTCACAGCGACCGTTTGGATGATATAAATGTTGCTGGAGCAGAACCTGAATCAAGAACAGGAACAACATCCGGAAATGCCATAAACTCAAGTTTTATTTATGAAGGATATATTTATGATGAATTTGGAATTACTAAAAATTTGACCATTGCTCCGGGAATCCGATACACCAATATAAAATACAGCAAAAGTGACTTTGTCAAAAAAAGAAAAGATGAAATAACTGTTGATGCGGTAGTATATTCAGGCGGATTAATCTATAAACTATTTAACCATTCACGCATATATGCAACTGTTTCAAAAGGATTTCAACCGCCAACACTGAATGCTTCTGTAAACCCTAAAAATATTGATAACGGTGTTGACCTGAATCCCGAAACATCTGTAAATTACGAAGCAGGTTTCAGAACCGACCCTTTCAATTGGCTATCTTTAAATGCTTCCATTTACAGAATGGATTTTGATAATAAAGTGATTTCGGAAAGCGGAATTAATAAAAATGCAGGCGGAAGTTATCACAGAGGAATTGAAGCCGAATTAGAGTTAGGAGCGTGGAAAGGGATCAGTTTCTTTGCAAACGGTACATTGCAGAAAGCAACATTTACAACAGGAGCAGACAGCGGAAATTTTTTACCAAACGCACCACAGCAAATTGCAGCATTAGGTATTCGTTATAAATTCCCTTTTGAAAATCAAAGTTTAATAATCAACGTATTTAATAACTATGTAGGAAAACAATACAGCGATTCTAAAAATACCGAAGAAGGAACAGTTGACGGACAAAATGGAGCAGTCCCAGCCTACAATGTTATGAATGCAACAATAAATTATAGCCGAAAACATTGGGGAGTATATGTAAATGTTAACAATGTTCTTGATGAAAAATATTTCACATTACGATGGGCTACATGGAATGGCATTATTCCATCGCCCGGAAGAAACTTTATGATAGGAGCACAAATTAAATTCTAACAACTAAAAAAATCAATTATGAAAAACTTAATGAAACTGCGTAAAACACTAATAACATTATCACTATTTACAACAATATACATTGTATGTTCCGCTCATTTTATATGGACAGAAACTTCGGGCATAGCAACAGTAGGAAAAGAACATTTAGTTACTTTATTTTTCGGAGAAATAAACTTCGATAAAAAAGAAATAGCAGGTGGAAGATTGGATGAAATGGATGGATTGAAATCCATCTATCTTAATCCGAAAGACGAAGCAAGAGAGTTACAGTTAGTGAAGCAAAAAGATAAATTCACTACAAAATTTACTCCAGAAGAAGCAGGAATTTATCAGGTTTTAACAACCAATACCGTTGCAAAGGTAATGGACTTAACAAAATCAAATTTAGAAATTGTTAAACCAATGTATTATTCCCGTCAAGTTGTTTTTTGTCCCGACAAAACCAATTCGGACAATTTAAAATCAACAAAACTTAACCCATATTTTGATTTAGACCTTATTCCTGATTTCAGCAATTCCAAGTTAAATACGTTTTCTGTTAATCAGCCGGTAAACTTTACTTCTTTCTTCAAAAAAATGCCCATAAAAGGAGGGAAAATATTTGCTTATGCTCCAAACGGTTGGTCAAGAGAAATTGATGCAAACGATAAAGGTCTATGCACTTTTATTCCATTATGGGAAGGTCAATTTGTAATTGATTGGGTTTATACTGAAAATAATTCTGGTACATTCAATGAAAAACCCTATGAAGCAATCAGGCACAGAGCAGTTCTAACAATCAATGTAGTTAAGTGAAAGGAAAAAAAATAAACCGCTATAAAGCACATCGGGTAATTGGATTAATTTTCCTTCCGTTTCTTATTATATCAGTCGGCACAGGTTTTTTTAGAGCGAACTATAAATGGTTTTGGAAAGAGGACTATAAAAAAATTAAAAACTTCAGTTATGAATATAAAATCCAATCTCCTAAGATAAGTATTGACAGCATTTTCGTGATTTTAAAAAACACCTATGGAGAAAATATTTCCATATCAGAAATAAAATTAAAAAGTGAAATAGGAAAACTCTTTTATGATGTTAAAATAAAAAATTATACCCCCGTTTTAGTTGATGCACATAATGGAGAAATAGTAAGTCCAATCTCAGAGGAATTGGCAAAAGCAATTGCAGCACAATACGTAAAGCCCGAATTAAAATTTAAAACCATTTGTGCAGACAATAATTATAAAACAAGAAAAAATAAAAAAACAAGACCTGTTTACATCGTAGAATATGATGACCCGCTTCACACAAAAATTTACATTGATAAAAACAACGGAGAAATTGAAGAAGAATCGGACGATAATTTACAATTCGGATTCTGGATAGTAAAACTTCACGATTATGATTTTTGGGAAGCCAAACGGTTTAATTTAAGTTTTGTTGGCATCGGACTTTTTATTCTTAGCTGCACAGGGTTTTATTTGTGGCTGAAAAAAAAGAAACGAAAAAATAAAAACATTTTCAACATTCCAAAAAGCAAATCTATATAAATTGTTAATGATATAAAGGCATAAAAAAAATCAGCCTCTACTCTCCATATAACTTTGTAGAATAATGGTTGCACTAATCTCGTCTACCAACGCTTTATTTTGCCTGGCTTTTTTACCTAAGCCAGCATCAATCATGGTTTGAAAAGCCATTTTTGAAGTAAAACGTTCATCTACACGTTCAATTTTAATGTTCGGGAACTTTCTACTTAAGTGTTTTACAAACGGTTCAATAAAACGAGCCGACTCGGCAGGGTTGTTTTTTAAGTCCTTCGGGTCGCCAACTACAATACACTCTACTTGGTTTTTAGAAAAATAATCTTCCAAAAAAGCTATCACATCTTTAGAATGTACGGTGGTTAAACCACTGGCAATAATTTGCAAATCGTCGGTAACAGCAATGCCAACTCTTTTTTGACCGTAATCTATAGCTAATATTTTTGGCATTTGTTTTTTTGTTTCTTGTTATTAGTTACTATAGTCACTGGCTATTTGTTACTTGTTTCTTATTTTTTGTTTTTTGTTGACTGTGAACTGAAGACTGATAACTGTGAACTATTTTAACTTCTATTACCGTAAGGTTACAACATTTTCCTAAATTTGCAAAAAAATTGTGATGGAGACAAAGTTAAACAAAATTGAAGAAGCTGTTGCCGATATTAAAAACGGCAAAATAGTTATTGTGGTAGATGATGAAGATAGAGAGAATGAAGGAGACTTTGTTGCTGCTGCACGTTCGGTTACCACCGAAATGATAAATTTTATGGCAACTCACGGAAGAGGTCTAATTTGTGCCCCTTTAATTGAAAGCAGATGTGAAGAATTAGGTTTGGAATTGATGGTATTATCAAACAACGCTGCATATGAAACACCTTTTACGGTTTCTGTAGATTTAATTGGACATGGTTGTACTACAGGAATTTCTACCAGTGATCGGGCAAAAACCATCTTAGCTTTAATTAATCCTGCAACAAGAAAAGAGGAATTAGGTAAACCTGGTCATATTTTTCCTTTAAAAGCAAAAGCTGGTGGTGTTTTACGTAGAGCTGGACATACCGAAGCTGCCATTGATTTAGCTCGTATTGCAGGATTTGAACCAGCGGGTGTAATTGTGGAGATTATGAATGAAGATGGTACTATGGCTCGTTTACCCGATTTGTTTTTGATTGCAAAAAAATTCGACTTAAAAATAATCTCCATCAAAGATTTGATTGCTTACCGTTTACAACACGAAACATTAATTAAAAAAATTGTTGAAGTTGATTTACCAACTGAATTTGGTGATTTTAAAATGGTAGGCTTTCAACAAACCACTAACGAAATGGATCATTTAGCATTAGTTAAAGGTACTTGGAAAAAAGACGAACCTATTTTAGTTAGAGTTCACTCATCGTGTATGACAGGCGATATTTTTGGTTCTTGCCGGTGCGATTGCGGTCCCCAATTACACAAATCGATGGAAATGATTGAGAAAGCTGGTAAAGGAGTTATCGTTTATATGAACCAAGAAGGACGGGGAATTGGTTTAATGAACAAATTAAAAGCTTACAAATTACAAGAACAAGGAAGAGATACTGTTGAAGCCAACGTAGAACTTGGTTTTCAGCCCGACCAACGAGATTATGGCGTTGGGGCTCAAATTTTAAGAGATTTAGGCGTTTCTAAAATAAAATTATTGAGTAACAACCCTAAAAAACGTACAGGCTTAATTAGTTTCGGTTTAGAAATTGTTGAAAATGTGCCTATCGAAATAAAATCAAACAAACACAATATAAAATATTTGCAAACTAAGAAAGACAAATTAGGTCATTCTTTAAAAATGGATAAGTAAAATGGGAAGAGCATTTGAATTTAGAAAAGCCCGAAAATTTAAACGTTGGGGTAAAATGGCAAAAACCTTTACCAGAATTGGTAAAGACATTGTAATGGCAATTAAAGAAGGTGGTCCAGACCCGGAAGGAAACTCTCGTTTAAGAGCTGTGATGCAAAATGCAAAAGCAGCCAACATGCCCAAAGAAAATGTAGAACGAGCCATAAAACGTGCTACCGATAAAGACACCAGTAATTATAAAGAAGTTGTTTTAGAAGGTTATGCTCCTCACGGTATTGCAGTATTGGTAGAAACTGCTACTGATAACAACAACAGAACAGTTGCCAATATTAGAAGCTACTTCAACAAACACGAAGGAAGTTTGGGTACATCTGGTTCAGTAGTTTTTATGTTCGACCACACCTGTAACTTTAGAATAAAAAACGACGGTACAGATATCGAAGAATTAGAATTGGAGTTGATTGACTTTGGTGCAGAAGAAGTTTTTGAAGACGAAGATGGAATTATTATTTATGCTCCTTTCGAGAGTTTTGGCTCTATTCAAAAACATTTAGAAGAAACAAAAAAAGAAATTTTATCGTCTGGTTTTGAACGTATTGCTCAAATTACTAAACAACTTACTCCCGAACAAGAAGAAGAAGTAAACAAATTATTGGAAAAAATTGAAGAGGATGATGATGTACAAAACGTATATCATACCATGGAAGCGACTTTAGAGGATTAAGAAATCTTTTCAATTACATAATTAATACCATTTAAAGAGAAGGAATCCTTCTCTTTTTTTGTAAGCAACAATTTGCCTATGGGCGAAACAGGAGAAATAACATAAATAGTTTCTTGTTCAACTTCTATTTTACCCAAACTTACCGCAATATAAAAATAACCATTATTGGTAAAAACCAAGCTGCCAATTGTTATTTGCTTATTTTTTTGATTCGGATTTAATTGTGCAAATACCTGGCTTAATTTTAAAGCTTCATTTAATTGAGCCGAAAGTTTTTCGGTTTCCAACTGAGCCATTGCTCTAGCCGTTTCGTGTTTGTCGCCTGCACTACTTTTGGTTTCGTTGTTTGAGGCATCTTGTGCTTCCTGCATAGCCAATTTTATTGCTAAAATGCTACCTTCAACAATTTCTAAACATTTTTGATGTATTAATAATTTATTCATTTCAATCCTAATTGTTATCTGTAATTTTGTGCTCCTAACATGAAACAAATTTTAATTATATTTTTCTTACTGGTGTTTGGTGTTGCCTCTTTTGCTCAAACAACAAAGCCGCACCAATTATCGGGTAAAGTTATCGATAATAAAGGAGAAGCTGTTTCTTATGCCTCTGTTGCTGTTTTTAAAACTTCCGACTCAAGTTATGTAAATGGTGCTGCATCTGATATGGATGGAAATTTTGTGCTAAAATTGGCAAATGGTAATTATTATGTAAAAGTTTCTTTTTTAAGTTTCGAAAATAAAACCATCCCAAATATTGTCATCAACAATAAAGATATAAAACTTCCAACCATTAAACTATTGCCTTCATCACTTAAATTAGACGAATTTGAATTGGTTGATGAAAAAAAATTAATGGAAATTGACCTCGACAAAAAAGTGTTTAATGTGGATAAAGATATTACCTCACAGGGTAGTAATGCTGCCGAAGTGTTAAACAATGTACCTTCTGTTTCGGTAGATGTGGATGGAAACGTAAATTTAAGAGGAAGTGGAAATGTTCGTGTATTGATTAATGGAAAACCATCGGGATTAACTGGAACGAGTACTGCCGATGCACTTCGTCAGTTACAAGGCAGCCAAATAGAAAAAGTAGAAGTAATTACTAATCCATCAGCACGTTATGATGCCGAAGGTGAAGTAGGAATTATAAACATTGTGTTAAAAAAAGACAACCGACAAGGTTTTAATGGTTCTGCAAATATCGATTTAGGTTATCCTAATAATTACGGTGGTGGATTTAATTTATCGTATAAAAAAAATAAAGTTACTGTTTTTACAGGATACAATGCTACTTTTCGGGAATCTCCAGGGTCTAGTAATTCTACTCAAACATTTACTTATTCTGATACCAGTTTTAGTTATTCTAATGATGCAATTAGAGGCAGAGAAGAAATTTCAAACAATTTTAATTTAGGAACTGAAATTAGTTTAAACGATAAAAATTCAGTTACATTTTCAGGAAAAGGAAATATTGGCTCAGCATACAACACTGTAGATGTAACTTATACTGACTTTGATGAAGCTAATCAACCTTTTCAGAAAGTAACCAGAAATGAATATGAAGATAAAATACTCTCTTCGACCGATTTAGCTTTTAACTACCGAAAAACGTTTACCAAAAAAGACCGATTGTTGACTTTCGACGCTCAATATTCATTCAATCGGGACGATGAAGAATCTATTATTGTTCAGAACAATAGCATTGACAACAATGATAATACCTATACCAGTGTTTACAATTTTGAGGGTTCTAAAAATATTTTGTTACAATCCGATTACATTCATCCTTTCGATAATAAAGGCAAGTTTGAAATGGGCTTTAGAGGAAATTACAAAACGGTTGACGACGATTATCAGGTAAGTTTAATGAACAAAAGTATCAATCAATTTGAGGTGGTAAGTGGGTTAAAAAATTTGATGTTTTATTACGAAAACATTTCTGCGGGATATGTAATGTATGGTCGAAAACTAAAGAAATTTTCCTACCAATTAGGCTTAAGAACTGAATTTTCTGATGTTACCACCGAATTTGTAGCCACCAACGAAATTAATCAAAGAAGATATCTAGATCTTTTTCCAAGCTCACACATTTCTTATCTTTTAAAAGGCGAAAATGCATTACAAATGAGTTATAGCCGACGTTTAAAACGTCCACAACATTGGTGGTTGTTGCCTTTTTATGGTGTTAGCGACTCTCGAAACAATTTCTATGGAAACCCTAACTTAAACCCGGAATATACCGATGCTTTTGAACTGGGTTATTTGAATTATTTTAAAAAAGGTTCTCTTTTATCTAGTGTGTATTATCGATACAGTACTGGTGTAATGGAGCGTATTTTAGTTTCTGATGGAACAGGAACAACCAAAAGAATGCCTGCAAACATTGGTTTTAGAAATGCGTATGGTATTGAATTTTCGGGTTCGTACCAAATCCGTAAATGGTGGGATTTACGAGGCGATTTTAACTTTTTTAGAGAAATAACTGATGGAAGTTATCAAGGTAAAACTTTTTTTAGCGATACCTACGCCTGGAACTCAAAATTAAACTCGAAATGGACGATAAAAAAGAAATTAGGAATTCAGTCATCGGTTGACTACAATGCACCACAAAAAACAACACAAGGAGAACAATTGGCTCGTTATGCCTTAAACATGGGGGCTTCTATTGATGTGTTAAAAGGTAATGGAACCATTAGTTTTAATGCCAGTGATATTTTTAATACCCGTAAACGAAGAAGCATTGATATTGGCGACAACTTTTATTCTGAAGGAGAATTTCAATGGCGTTCACGTTTTTTTAGGTTGAGTTTTACTTATCGAATCAACCAATCGAAAAAACAAGCAGAGAAAAACAAACGAAATCAAGAGTTTGACGATGGTGGTGGTGGAATGTAACCACAAAAACCTGTTAATTATTTTCAATAATAGCCCATATCATTTATAAAATTTAGTCCCATTAAAATTTTATAACCAAACTCTTCTTGCTAACTTCGCAAAACCTTGAATTTTTCAAGTAAATCAACATTTTTTATAGATTAGTAAGCCCAAATTTTAGATGAACGCAAAAAAAATTACCAAACTTTTAGTTGCCAACAGAGGCGAAATTGCTATCCGTATTTTTAGAGCTGCAACCGAGCTACACATCAGAACGGTAGCTATTTACACTTACGAAGACCGCTACTCATTACACCGTTACAAAGCCGACGAATCGTACCAAATTGGTAAAAACGACGAGCCTTTAAAACCATATTTAGACATTGAAGAAATTATTCATGTAGCGAAAAAAATTGGAGCAAATGCCATTCATCCAGGTTATGGTTTTTTATCGGAAAACGTTCAGTTTGCTCGTCGTTGCCGTGAAGAAGGAATTAAATTTATTGGTCCGGAGCCAGAAGTAATGGAGCAATTGGGCGATAAAATAGCCGCCAAATTAATTGCAAAAAAAGCCAATGTTCCTGTAATTGAAGGCAGCATAGTTGATTTATCGGATGACAACAAAGCATTTGAAGAAGCTCAACGTATTGGTTATCCAATTATGATTAAAGCCGCTTCTGGTGGTGGCGGTAGAGGAATGCGTGTGGTTTGGAACAACGACCAACTAAAAAAATCGTACAACGAAGCAAAAAGTGAGGCCGGTAAAGCTTTTGGCGACGACACCATTTTTATTGAAAAATTTATCGATAACCCCAAACACATTGAAATACAAATAATGGCGGATGAATACGGCAACATGGTTCATTTGTTTGAACGAGATTGTTCTGTTCAACGTCGTTTTCAAAAAGTAGTTGAGGTTGCTCCCTGCCAAAACTTATCAGCAGCAGCAAAACAAAGTATTTACCAGTACGCCATTGACATTTGTAAATCGGTAAACTACAACAATGTGGGTACTGTGGAGTTTTTGGTCGACCCACAAGAAAACATTTATTTTATTGAGGTAAATCCTCGAATTCAGGTGGAACATACCATTACCGAAGAAATTACAGGAATAGACATTGTTCGTTCGCAAATACAAATTGCACGAGGTTATCAATTGTCCGACCCACAAATTTTCTTAAAAAGCCAAGCTGATGTAAAATGCAACGGCTATGCTATACAATGTAGAATTACCACCGAAGACCCAGAAAACAACTTCACTCCCGATTACGGAACCATTGTAGCACAAAGAACCGCCGCAGGTTATGGCATTCGTTTAGATGCTGGTAGTTTGTACACAGGCTCTAAAATTTCGCCTTTCTTTGATTCGATGTTGGTTAAAATTTCGGCATCGGGCAGAACATTAAAAGGAACTTGCCAACGATTGGAGCGAGCCTTAAAAGAATTTAGAATTAGAGGTGTTAAAACCAACATTGCTTTTTTAGAAAACGTAATTACCCATCCCGAATTTCAAGAAGGAAACATTACCGTTAAGTTTATTGAAAACCATCCCGAACTTTTTCATTTTAAACGCAAATTAGATAGAGCTACCAGAAGTTTAAACTATTTAGGAAATGTTATTGTAAACGGAAACCCCGACGTTAAATACGTTGACCCAACCAAAGTATTTGTTGAACCAGTCGTGCCCGATTTTGATAAATACGCTCCCTACCCTCTGTCTCTTATACACATCTCCGAGCCCACT
>CAYJMI010000058.1:0-22846 GCA_964371285.1 uncultured Vicingus sp.
ACACCATTAAAGCAGAAGCAGATATTTTTATTTCGGCTGACATCAAATACCATCAATTTTTTGACAAAGAAGGTAAAATAATTATTGCAGATATTGGTCATTATGAAAGCGAGCAATTTTCTGTTGAAATATTTTATGAAATACTTACAAAAAAAATTACTAATTTCGCCGTTCGTTTATCTGAAATAAATACAAACCCAATTAATTACCTTTAATATGGCAAAAAAAGAAGTTACAGTAGAAGAAAAATTAAGAGCCTTGTACGAATTACAAGTTATCGATTCTACTATTGACAAAATTCGCACAATAAGAGGAGAACTTCCTTTAGAGGTGCAAGATTTAGAAGATGAAGTTGCTGGTCTGCAAACGAGATTAGAAAATTTAACTACTGAAATTGATAATTTAAAAATTGAATTGTCTAACAAAAAAAATTCGATAACAGATTCAAATAATCTTATTAAGAAATATACCGAGCAACAAAATAAAGTTAGAAACAATAGAGAATTTGATGCAATTACTAAAGAAATTGAGTTTCAAACTTTAGAAATTGAATTAGCTGAAAAGAAAATTAAGGAAGGCGGATATTTATTGGCTACTAAACAAGAAAAAATTGATGAAGCTACCGAATATCTTGATGGTAGAAAAATCGATTTAAAAAACAAGCAAAATGAACTAGCTGAAATTACTGCTGAAACAAAAGCTGAGGAAGAAAGTTTAACGAAGAAATCGGAAAATGCTTCTAAAGTTATTGAAGAACGTATTTTAAAAGCATACCATAGAATTAGATCTAACGCTAGAAATGGTTTGGCTGTAGTTACTATACAAAGAGATTCATGTGGAGGTTGTTTTAATGCTATTCCACCACAACGTCAATTAGATATTAAAATGCACAAAAAAGTGTTGGTTTGTGAACATTGTGGGAGAATTTTAGTGGATTCTGCATTCGACCCTAATTTCAAAGAAATTCCTGAAGAAGCAAAACCAAAAAGAAGATTGGCTAGAGCTAAGGCGATAGAAATAGAAGACGAGGAAATATAAAAATTAAGTTAGAAGTCGGAAGTGATTACATCTTCCGACTTCGGGCTTCCGTCTACAAACATCCTTAAACTACCAAAAACTCCAGTCTCAAACCTTCAACTTACTCTCCAACCAGTTGTTGTAGTTAATAATGTCGGTATCACTTTTTTCATTTAAAGTTTTGTTGAAATAAATAGCAACTTCTTTCCAATCGCTTTCCGGGTCAGACATCATTTGAATAAGAATATCTAAAAAAACTTCATCTCTAGATTCAGGATTGGTACTGATGATAATTTTAAATTTTGAATTTAAAATATTGAGCTGGTGTTTAAATAAATTTTCGTCATTTAATTCAAAAATAACAATCAACTCATAAATACTTATTTTGTACTGAAGCATAGAATCCAGCGTAGAAAAATTATCTTGAAGTTTCAGTTTTGTAAGATTTTTTTTGGATTGCTTAAAGTCTTTAAGTTTGAAAAATAAGACTGATAAATTCAAATAAATAAAAACACTAAATACTGGTAATTCTTGAATTTCAGCCTTAGTTTTTGCTTCTTCCAAAACAGCAATAGCTTTCAATTTGTTAGTTACTTGATAATTTATAACCAACGAATTGTAATAATAAACTAAATATTTTTTATAAAATAATCCATTGTATTCAAGCATGGCAGACCGAAGTTCTTCAGCAACTTTAAGCGATTCCTTATAGTTGTTATTTTTAAACAAAGAGTTTACCAAGTATGTTAACATTTGCAAACGAGTATCGTGGTTAGATTTATTGAAAAGCTTATTTTGAATAAAATGATTCAATGTTAGTTTTAGATACGTTTCTAATTCGTTATAATTATGTTGTTGAAGTAATATTCTACTAATAGTATGGTATATTTTTAATTGTAATTGAAGGCTACTTTTCACAACTTTTTCATTTGATATTTTTCTGATTTTTTGGAGTAATGCTTTATTTTTTTTATTTTCTAACGTATTATAATTTTGCGAAGTTTTTACTAAATAAGTAAGAGTGGCAAGTACATCATCAATTTCACTGGACTTGTTAAGTATGGTAAGATTATCTCTTTTTTTAATTATATATTTTTCAGGATTAAATTTAACACTAGCTATCGATAGGCTAATTATTTCGGCATAAGTTAAATCTAAAAGTGTGTAAAATTCATTTTTAAGAGCTTTCTTTTCAGCTGTTTTTAGGTAGTCGAATGAAAGGGTATAATTTTCTTTTTCTTTAAAGATTTTAGCTAAATTAATTAAGTGAAGTACATAGGAGTATTCATTGCTATTGTAATGTGCAAAAATTAAACTTTTATTTATTTCATTTTGAAGCCTATTTTTAAGACGGTAAAAAGAATTTCTATCGTCATCATTATATAAAATATTAGCAATATAGTCTTCATCAATGGTTGAGTTGTTTTTTCTAATATAATCAAACAAAGTAATATCCTTTCTGTTATCAGAATTATTTGTTCTTTCAAGTAATATTTTTATGTTTCTACACTCTTCTTTACTAAGTGCTTCAATTATTTTGTAGGTTTTAATCATTTTTTAAACACGTAAGATATAGACTAAAATTAAGGAAATAATTAGAAAACTTATAAAACTTTAACATAATTTTATTTAACAAACATAATTAAAATGAAGAAAATAGTAGCAGTATTAAATATAATTATAAAATAATTAGCATCTAAAATGTAAAAATTTATAAATAGAAATTAAAATATTACCCATGACAACTTCAACTACATTTTATTTATTAACACACCCGCCTCCATTATTGGAAAATTAAGTCGGCAGTTAATTTTGGCGAAATAAATACATCAACATAATCTTTAAAAAATACCAAACATGAAAATACTTGGCGGACATACTCATGCTCTAAAAATAGCTGGTTTTTTAGAACTCATCAAGGAAAGTATTCGAGAGAAAGAGAAGGAACGAGAAAGAGAAAACGAGAAGAGAAGAAAAATTGAAAGACTTGAAAAGAAAGAAAAAAAAGAGAGTCATGATGAGAAGAAAGTAAGGAAAAAATAGAACTGTAATCAAAAAAAGAGATAAAAATTTAAAATTAATTATTAACTAAAATCAAAACAAAATGAAAAAAATCTACACCTTAATTTCAGCAATGCTCTTGGGAGTGGGAGCGTTTGCACAATGTTCAGTAACAATTACTGGAAGTACTAATGTAACTTGTAATGGACTTTGCGATGGTGGTGCAACAGTTACCACAGTTGGATTACCATCTTTTAGTTATTCTTGGTCACCCGGCGGACAAACCGTTCAAAACCCGAATAATCTTTGTGCAGGAATAAATACCGTTACTATGACGGATGGTAATAGTTGTGTTTCAACAGCTAGTATTACAATAACAGAACCTGAAATATTACAAGATTCTACTACACAAACCAATATATCTTCTTGTGATTCTTGTAATGGAACAGCAACAGTTTATCCTTATGGTGGCACTGAACCAATAACTGGCTATACTCATAAGTGGTCAACTACACCAGTACAAACAACAGCAACAGCTACTGGATTATGCCCGGGTACTTACACTGATACGATTACCGATGCCAATAATTGCCAAACAATTGCATCAGTAAATATTACTCAGGCAGCACCGCTTTCCGTAATAATAAATGTAATAGATGCATCATCATCTACCGCTTGTGACGGAGGTGCTTCTGCCTCACCATCAGGAGGAAATAACCCTTATATGTATCAATGGTCCCCAGGAGGGGAAACAACTTCATCAATTATTGCTCAATGCCCAGATACACTTACTCTTTGTGTTACCGATGCTGATGGTTGTTCTATTTGTGATAGTAACGTAGTAATAAACTTTGCAACAAGTATTTATGAAGTGGCTCTTGCTGATAAGGTTAGCATTTTCCCGAATCCTTCGGTTGATGGACAATTTTCAATTTTAGCTGATAAGTCGATATTGAATTCAACTTTTACTGTAGTGAATATTTTAGGAAAACAAGTTTTTAATTCGACAATAAAAACCCAAAAAACTAAAATTGACATGACCAATCAACCTAAAGGAATTTACTTTATTCAGATAAACACTGAAAATACAAGTGTGCTAAAAAAAGTAATTATTCATTAACATGATAAGGGGGTCGAAAAACAAAATTTTCGACCCTTTTTTTATAGTTAAATCATTCGTTAAAAATTCAGATTTTTAATACCCTTGGTGAAAAAATGATGCAAATCGAAAGACTGGTTAACGAAAGAATTTCGTTCAATCTATCCGACAAACAAAACGGGCTGTATTGTAATGGACTTGAGTGAGCAACCTAAAGGATTTTTATTAAAAATAGAAGATGCTCAATCGGTTAATGTGTATAAAATAATTAGACAATAAATTTATAAACCCTTAAATTAAAAGTCATGAAAAAGTTAAATATAATTTTTAAAATATCGTGTAGTTTACTATTTATGATGCTTTTAGCAAATAATTCCTTAGCACAATTGGTTGGTTGGGGAAATAAAGAAATGATTAGTATTCAGGAAAATTCAAACACGTTGAAATTGAATTATCAGGTGTTAATTACGCTAAATACTCAAGCACTGATTACTGCTAATCAAATGCAACCTAATGGTGAAGATATTCGATTTGCAAAAGATTGTAACGGTACATCACTTTACAATTATTTTATCGAATCAGGGATAAATACGCCTAGTACCAAAATTTGGGTGATGATAGATTCCCTCCCTGCAAATGGAAACAGAATTATACACCTGTTTTATGGAAATGCAATAGCAGTTGCTACATCTAGTTTTGATAATACGTTTCCACCTGCATCACGACTTGTTGTTCCAGCAGGCTCTGTAACTTTAACTGGTACAAACAATTACAGTTGGTTTGAAATTCAGTCGGGAGCAAGTGTAACCGTAGGACCAAATTCTCCTTTCGTTATTACTGCAAGAATGATTCGTATTGCAGGCACACTTAATGGTAATGGATCGGGATATTTGGGAGGAGCTACTGGATTCAATGGTAGCGGACCTGGTGCAGGACAAGTTTCTTCTGGTAATTTGGGGCAGTTTGGTGCTGGTGGTGCAAGTTATGGAGGTTTAGGAGGTAATGGTGGTGGAGCAGGTTCTGCTACTCCTACTACTGTAGGTCAACCGGGGGTGATTTATGGCACTCTCAACACCGATACAATAAATATGGGTTCGGGAGGCGGTGGTAGTGCTTCTGGTGGAGCTGGTGGTGCTGGTGGTGCCGGCATTGCATTAAACGGAGATGTTATAAATATTCTAGCAACTGGTATCGTTAATGCGAATGGATCAAATGGTGTTCAAGCAATATTGAATGGTGCAGGTGGTGGTGGCTCTGGTGGTGGTTTAAAAATTAACGGAAACGATGTTAGTATTAATGGAATTCTGAGAGCAAATGGAGGAAACGGGCAACCCGGAGGATATGGTAGTGGTGGTGGTGGTGGTGGCAGAATTAAAGTTTTCAGCGATGCATCTCTTATAAATACAGGAACTCTGTTTGTTGTTGGTGGTGCTGCAGGAGCTCCTAATGCTGAAACTGTTCCACAAACAGCAGGAAGTATAGGAACAACTTTTACAGGAACATATATTTCAGGAACACCTACTTTTGCTTTCATTCCAATCCCAGATGTTATTTTAACGGCATCTTCCAATGTTGTATGTCAGGGAACTCCTATAACATTTAACGCAACAACTGGTTTCAGTAATTATACTTTTTTTATTAATGGAACTTCTATACAAGATAGCACAGTAAATTCGTATAACAGTACATCATTAAATAATAACGATACGGTAAAAGTTCTTGCAACCTATGCGAGTACTTGTATTGACACTAGTAATTTGATTGTAGTAACTGTGAATTCTAACGATACCATTAATTTAACTTCTTCGGCAGGTACAAATGCACAAACGGTATGCGTTAATACAGCTATTACGGACATTACCTATACAATAACAGGTGGAGGAACAAGTGCAAATGCAACAGGTTTGCCAACAGGAGTAACAGGTACTTTTTCGGGAGGTGTTTTTACAATAAGTGGTACGCCCACTGTATCAGGAACACATAATTATACAGTAACTACTGTAGGGGCATGTGTAAATGCAGTTGAAACTGGAAGCATTACAGTAAATCCACCAGCTTCGTTTACTCAAACATTTAATGAATGTCAAGGGTTTAGTGTAATGGTTGGCACAAATACATATAGCACCACTGGAGTATTTACTGATGTTTTGACAGGAAGTAACGGTTGTGATTCTACTGTTACCACAGATTTAACCATTAACACGGTTGACAACTCCACTTCAACTAATGCAAATACTATTACGGCTAATGTAACGGGTGCTACCTTCCGATGGTTAGATTGCGATAACAACAATGCTGTTATTGTAGGAGAAACCAATCAAAGTTATACCGCTACAGCAAATGGTAATTACGCTGTTGAGGTAACTCAAAATGGTTGTACCGATACGTCATCTTGTGTAAACATTACTGGTGTTGGAGTGGAAGAATACAACAAAACGATTGCTGCTATCTATCCCAACCCAACTTCTGGTGAATTTATGATAAGCTTAAAAAATGCTCCAACGAGCAGTGTTGGTTTTACATTAACTACTTTAGAAGGAAAAGTAATTCAACAAGAACAGAAAGTAGGCAGTACTGCTATTGTAATGGACTTGAGTGAGCAGCCCAAAGGAATTTATTTATTAAAAATTGAAAATGCTCAATCGGTTAATGTGCATAAGATAATTAGACAATAAATTATCAATAAACCAAGAGAGTACTGTTTTATAAATAAAGGTAAAATCAAAAACATCCGTCAACTGACGGATGTTTTTGATTAAAAAATAACTCGATTTTTCTTTTCATTGTTGATTTCTTCTATTGTCAAGTAATATTTTTTATGTTTTTGAGTATCTTTTTTCTTAGTGAATAATATATTTTATGCTTTTTAAACACGTAAGAAGTGAGTTAAATTTATTAACATTATTTTAAATTATTCAAGATTCGCACTTAATTTTAATTTAATAAAATAAAACTCATTCTCATGCAAACAAATCATACCATTTTTTCTGCGATCAAACGGTCTAATTTATTACTATTAATTGGAATCGTTTTTCTTTCCGACGTGTATGCTCAAAACACAGTCAGTATGCAATCATCGTCTGAAACCAAAGTTAAAAGTTCGGTTTGGCAATTGTTGGCAAGTAACGAATTTGTTGATATCAATTATAAATATGGAGAATGTAACTTACCCAGTCAAGGTACTCATGATGAGTTTGTTTATCTGCAAATAAAAAACAAAACAAATAAAGAGTTAAAAATTGAATGGAATACTGAGTATTGGTACAACGGTAAATGTTATGGTTGTGAAGACGGAAACATGGAAAATCATAAAACCATTCATTTAATACCCAATATCACCATGGAGGGAATATGTGCCGAAGATGTTAATCCGGCATTAGTAATTCTTTCCAAAATGTTAAACATTAAAATCAGTACTGAACTTACCAATTTTAACCTCAGAGAGATTAAAACAACAGTAATTTCAAAATAAACAACAAACTCATTAAATAGCCTGCACTATGAAATTTTCTGACTCTTTTATAATAAACATAAGCAGAACAGTTGTTGTTTTTTCGTTAATTGTGGCTGATTTTTTTCCTGCTTTTTCACAATGCCCTGTTACTGCATTTGCTAGTCCGTTAACAATAAATTGTGGTCAAGGAGTTACTCTTTCAGCTTTTGGTACTCCTGGGTTTTATATTTTTACTCAAGATTTTAATTCAGGATGTCCTGGTTCAAATTGGTTTGCGTCTTCTAGTGCAGATTGCTCCAATCCTTGTGGAAATGGACCTGGAGGAAGTACAGATCCTCACTTATGGATGAGTAGCACTTCTACTGCACCAAGAAATGTAACCACTAATAATTATAATCTTACGACAGGAGGAACAGTTTGCTTTGATATGAGATATGCAGAAGAAGAACCACAAGAAGGTTGTGGAGCAATCTCTATCAATACTTGTAATTGCGAAGGACCTGATTTGCCTGATGAAGGTGTGCACTTGCAATATTCAACGGATAATGGAGCTACTTGGGTTGATATTCAATATTGGGATCCTAATGGCGGTCATGATTCACTTCTTGTTAATTGGAATAGGCATTGTGTGAATATACCTGCTGGTGCAATGACAGCAAATACTCAATTTAGATGGTATCAAATAGCTTCAAGTAATCAAGGTTCTGATCATTGGGGACTTGATAATATTACTATTGCGACCAACGATCCAAGCTATCTTTTCGATTGGACACATGATGGACTTTCTCCTTCAATCACTGCCACTACACCTCAGGTTTTTCCAACTTCTAATACTACCTATACGGTTAATTACTCTGATGGGACTACTACGTGTAGTTCAAATGTTAGTGTTACCGTTGTACTTCCAACAGTAATGACAACAACTAGTCCAACAACTATTTGTTCTGAGTCAAGTTCACAACTTGTAGCAAACAGTTCTTTGGTAGCAACTCCTCCTTCTGCATGCGAAATCAATACTTATGTTGGCTGTCCTCCAAATAGTCAGGCAGGCGAACCGCAAATTGGAAATGGAGCAACTGTTGCCACTTACAATTCATCTGCTAATTATGTTTTTGGAGATTTTGGGTCAACAGGTGGAGTAAGAACACAAATTATTTACAGAGCATCTGAACTTATTGCTGCAGGGTTTTCTGCAGGTCAAATAACAAATATGCAACTAGAAGTAGCAGCAATACAAACAGGGAGTAGTACAACAACCGGATCAGCAATTTATAATAATTTTACAATTCAGTTGAAATGTATTTCTGCTAATCAATTTAGTTCTTCGTCAAATTGGCAATCAGGGCTTACTACGGTTTTTCCTGCAACCAATGTTACCGTAACGCCGGGTTGGAATACATTCAATTTCCCAAATTCATACAATTGGGATGGAACATCAAACATTGTAGTTCAGCTTTGTTGGTACAACGGTAGTGCAGGAGGTAATCCTGCGAAAACTAGAACACAGGCAGCAGGATTTAATTCCATGATTGCTTCTTATGTTAATGCTTCGGGAGCAGCCCTAAATTGTGCCTCACACACCAGTTTTCAAACGTTATATACTTTTCGTCCCAACACCCGATTTGGTACATGTACGCCAAAAAATCTCCCTTTAATTTATTCCTGGACACCCACAACGGGATTATCCAACTCTAATATTTATAACCCTGTTGCTACACCTAGTACAACAACTACATATACCGTAAGTGTACAACAATCAGGAGCTCCTGTTGCTTGTGCTGCTACAAGTAATATTACAGTGAATGTTGTGACTCCAAGTGTTTCTATTTCAAGTTCATGTGCAGCAGGAACAGCAACATTAACAGCAAATGGAACAACCAATGGGGCAGTGTCTTCAGGTATAATAACAAATAGTAACACATCTTCTCAAGCAAATTATAATGCTAATACTTATGTAGAAAAATGTATAGATGTAAGTAACATCAATCCCAACACCTACCCGTCAGGATTAGCCAATATTTTTGTGGACATCACGCATTGTGATATTTCTGAAGTAACATTACAAATTATGGGGCCAGGAGGAACATGGCAAACTTTAACAGGACTAACCAGTGGTGGGAAAATATGGACAACATTACCAGCAGGAGCAGCTACATCTATAAATGGACAATGGTGTATTAGATATTTAGATAACTGTGTGGGATGTGGGCCTTTAGGAACAAACGACTGTGGAGGACTTAATTTTAACAGTTGGAGTATAACCCTTAATAATGCGGCAGGCAGCAACCAGATTGTTGAATATACTTGGTCGCCACCAACAGACTTAAATACTACAACAGGATCTGTTGTGCAATCGACAAGCACTTCTTCTATTACTTATACCGTAACGGTAAAGGATGCCTTTGGCTGTACTACTAACCAATCAATTACTGTAGATGCCAGTAACTGTACTATATTACCAATTGAATTAATTTCTTTTAATGCAACTTTAGTACAAAAAAATGTTGAATTAATTTGGATTACCGAAACTGAAATAAATAACGATTACTTTACCATTGAACGAAGCACTGATTTAAAACAATGGGAACTGGTAAAAAAGGTAAACGGAGCAGGAAATAGTACTACTACAATAAGTTATGTTGCTATTGACCAAAATCCATTCGTTGGAATTTCTTATTACCGGCTAAAACAAATCGATTTTAATGGTGCATATTCTTATAGTAAAATTGCTGTTGTGAACTATAAAGATTTAACCAACATATTAGTATATCCTAATCCTGTTAAGGATGTTTTAACCATTAAAACTACGTGTGATAATTGTAATATTAAAATTTATTCTGCTTTATGCCAATTAGTTTATAACGGAAATGAAAAAAAGATAAATACGAGTAATTGGGCAAAAGGAGTTTATGAAGTAGTGGTTATCAACAACGATGGCAGTTTTTTTAATACTAAAATATTTAAGTAAGATAAAAAAATAATCCCTTTTTTCTCTATGGTCGATTTCGTCTATTTTCAAGTAATATATTTATGTTTTTGAGTAGAATATTTCCTAGTGAATAATGTATTTTATGTTTTTTAAACACGTAAGAAGTGAATTAGATTTATTGATATTATTTTAAATTATTCAAGATTCGCACTTAATTTTAATTTAACAAAACAAAAGTCATTCTCATGAAAAAGAAACACACCATTTTTTCTGCAAGCAAACGGTCTAATTTATTACTACTCGTTGGAATCATTTTTATTACCAATGTGTATGCACAGCAAACCATACTAACTAACCCTTCGTTCGAAGCAGCAGGGTCATGTGAAAATTGTGTTGCTCCAACTTGGACGAATTGTGCTAACACACCAGACGTGCTTAACGGAGATAATTCTGTTTGGTGTGTAGATTTTCCTCCACAACAAGGAAGCACCTATGCAGGAATAACCAATGGCGAATACATCGGTCAATATTTGTCTTGTCCTTTGGTGGCTGGCAGAACCTATAATATGACTGTTTGGCTTGCTTATGATAATGTTTATGCTTCGACAATGGTTCTAGGTGCATGTGCTGATTATAGAAATAACCCTGGCAACTTAGAAATTATTGGTGGATTTAATTCTTGTCAGGTGGATGAGGTGTTATGGGCATCAGGAATTCTCACTGGTCCTTCGGATACATGGGTGCAATATACAGCAACCTTTACGCCAAGTGCAACCTATGACTATGTCATGTTTCGTAATGATCGAATTGGTCCAACAGGTGGAAATAACGCCACAGGAGGATCCAATGTATGTATGGATAATTTTGACCTTATTGGTGATGAAGCGACAATTACATCGACTGATGCTACTTGTTCTGGACTTGGAAATGATGGTGAAGCTACTGTTTTTCCTCCCAACAATGGAACAAACTGGGGCATTGTTTGGTCGGATGGCCAAACAACGCCAACAGCAACAAATTTAGCTGCAGGGACATATACAGTTACTTTGATAGATTTAGATGGGTTTTGCCAAGTGCCAATTACATTAACGGCAATCATTGATGGTCCACCATTAATCTCTGCTTCTGGAACTCCTGACATAATTTGTTCGGGAGATAATGTACAGTTGAATGTTTCTGTTGCTGCTCCACCACCTCCTGCACCATGTATATATACTCTAAATCTGTTTGATAGCTTTGGTGATGGTTGGGGAAATAGCAATGGGGACGGCTATGTGCAGGCCTATGTGAATGGGGTCTTAATTGGTACCTATTATGTTCTTACAAATGAAACGAATTACTCAACTACCTTTTCAGTTTACCAAGGAGATAATATTCAATTGGTTTATTCGGCATCAGGAATTTATAATAATGAGAATAGCTATCAGCTTTTAAATGCCAGCAGTGCTATAGTGTATTCTTCTGGAGCTAACCCTTCAGGTGGCTCAGGATGGACGGGGGTGGCAAATTGTGGCAATCCGCCACCACCTACCTACACGTATAGTTGGTCGCCATCAACTACATTAAATAACTCATCTATCGCTAATCCAGTGGCAACACCTTCCACAACAACCACATACACTGTAAGTGTAGTAAGTTCAAATAATTTGAGTTGCCCTGCAAAGGATTCTGTTACAATTACAATTAACCCAACGGCAACAGGCACAGATGTACAAACGGCTTGCAACAGTTACACTTGGATAGACGGTAACAATTACACCGCAAGTACGAACACTCCAACCTTTACCATAGCAGGCGGAAGTTCACAAGGTTGCGACAGTGTAGTAACGTTGAATTTGACGATTAACAATTCAACAACAGGCACAGACGTACAAACTGCTTGCAACAGCTACACGTGGATAGACGGTAACAATTACACCGCAAGTACCAACACACCAACTTTTACCATTGTAGGAGGAAGTTCACAAGGTTGTGATAGTATCGTTACCCTAAACTTAACCGTCAACCCGAACCCGACCGTAAATGCAGGAGCAGACCAATCCGTATGCGAAGGCACATCAGTAACCCTATCAGGAAGTGGAGCAAGCAATTACAACTGGGATAATGGCGTAACAGACGGAACAGCCTTTACACCAACATCAACCACCACTTATACGGTAACAGGTACAGATGCAAACAACTGTAGCAATACCGACCAAGTAATTGTAACAGTAAGCAACTGTACACAACCTCAACCAATAGCATCCTTCACAGCTTCATCAACAACAATATGTATAGGAGAAAACATCACCTTTACCGACAACAGCACAGGAACAAATGTGAATAGCTGGAATTGGACATTTAACAGTGGAACACCAAACACAGCCAACACACAAGGACCACATACCATAACATTTACAACCGCAGGGACGTTTAACATTACCTTACAAGTAACAGATGACAATGGAACAGATGACACCACGATTGTTGTTCATGTAATTTCACTTCCAATAGCTGATTTTACACACGTTCCAACAGAGGTAGATGATGATTTTAATAGCGAGATTACTTTTACTGATAATTCGGTGGTTGCAACAGATTGGTATTGGAATTTTGGAGATGGAACCATCTCAACGCAACAGCATCCGGTACATGTATATACCGATTCGGGAACATATTTGGTCACTTTATTTATCGAAAATAGTTACGGATGTAAAAACAACATCCAAAAAAATATACGAATAGACCCCATATTTACGATATGGATACCCAATGCATTTACACCAGATGGCGATGATGTAAATGATTATTTTACGGTAAAAGGTTATGGAATAGCTCAATTAGATGTTATGGTATTTGATAAATGGGGAGAATTATTATATAATAATGACGATAAGGAAGATTTAGAACCCAAATGGGATGGAATGTATAAAAATATACTACTTAAAAATGATGTATATGCTTATAAAATTAAAGTCAAAGATGTTTTAGGTAGATGGTATGAGTTTATTGGTCGGGTTACATTAATTAATTAGAATTGTTTATTTTTTTAAACTTAAACGAGTAATATATTTGTGATTATATAATTTATAATATATTGTTATTAAATTGATTAATTATATTATATTGTTTTTTAAATGCGTAATATTTAGATAACATTTTTAGAAAATATATAAAAAATAAAATAAAATAAACTTAAATTTACTTCATATAATTTTAAACGAATGAAAAAAGTAGTAGTTATATATCTGTTTTTGATATTGATGTTTGCCCCGTTTATAGGAAAAGCACAATTGAGTATTGATTCCTTAATTACTTCACAAAATTTTACTCAAGATACAGTTCCTTTAGGTACAGTTGTAAATTTTAATGTTAGAGTTTTATATACTTCTTTAACTCCTTTTACAGGAACAGTTTATTTAGTTTCGGGGGTTGACAGTACTGCAGGCATCACTTCGGTAGATACAGTTGGTTTTATTTCTGTTGTTAACATAGTAGACGATACTTTTAATATTCCTTTTACTGATACCGTAACACTTCAAAATGGATATCGGGTAGGAGAAGATATTATAGTGATTTGGCCAGTGGCCGCTGGATTAGCACCACTAGATACTTTTAGAACGGATATATTTGTTATTGAGCCTGATCTTACAGGGTTGTACGAACATAAAGAATTGTTTGATAAGGTATCAGTTTTCCCAAATCCATTAAGTAATCAACTTACCATAAAACAATTAACTATTGATTTAACCATTAAACAGGTAAGAATCTATAACCTGAGAGGTGAGTTAATTTACCATGAGCTGTATCAACAAAATATAAATGTCTCCAATTTATCTAAAGGATCCTATTTATTAGAATTAGAATTGGAAAACAAACAGCGTTTAAAATTTAAGATGATTAAGTAGTTAAAACAGAATTTATGGAAAAATTCATTACGTTTTTTTACTGATTCAAGTTTCATCTGTAGTGCCTCTATAAATGAAGTTTGTTGGTTGGTAAGACTAACGAAATAATCCGAAATAGACTTAAAATCCCAAACCATGAAAACTTTGGCAGCTACCCTTATATCCCAACTAAAACAAATTTTAACTTAAAAAATGTTAGAACTTCTTTGATAAGAAACAAATAAAGTAATGAATAACAGTAATGAATAACCTATAAAAATACTTAATAAAATACTAGATAATATGAGCTTTTATCTTCTATTGATGTATTTATTACATAAACTTAAATATTATGAGGACTAACCACAACTGTTTTACAATCCTAATAATTGCGTTATCTTTTTTTTGTAATATCTCTAATGTTAATGCGTCACATATTTCGGGAGGAGATATTTGTAAAGGTATAAATCAATTTGAAATTACGCTTAAGTTGTATATAGATTTTAGTGGCATAACTGTGTCTACAATCACACCAGTTATGTTATCCAACAGTTGTGGACTTACAAATCCAGCCACATTCAATTTTACAGTAAGAAATTCATCTAACAATCTAGTTTGTCCTACTGTTTCAACTCGTGCAACAGAAGTTTCACAGTTATGCCCGTCGCAGTTATCAAATGGTCGAATTATACTAATTAATTAAAACTTTATGCATTTCGTTTTAATATCTCTATTTGGGTTAGATTCAATTAATAAGTTTAACCCTTCAGCAAACCCGCAAAACGTAGCATTGTTTGCCAAAGAAGATATAGGAAAACTAACTTTTCCCACAGAAGATGTGTTATTAAATGACAAAGAACAGCAGAAA
Source organism: uncultured Vicingus sp. (assembly GCA_964371285.1). GTDB lineage: Bacteria > Bacteroidota > Bacteroidia > Flavobacteriales_E > Vicingaceae > Vicingus. The sequence goes on from CAYJMI010000058.1 coordinate 15,235, forward strand.
GAACGCCTAGACTGGATAACCAAAGCAATGTGTTTAGGAAAGGAAAAAATAAAGGTGAAAATACTTTTTCAGGATACTGTTGGAAAAAAAATAGTAGAAACTACCATTTGGGGAGTTTCTGAAAAGTATATTTTACTTAAAGGTGCTATTATTTTACCTATTAAATGCACCCTCAAAATAATGCTTTATTAAATAGGGCCCTTCCTATAATTTAATCAAATTTAGTGGTTTGTCAAATAATGTAAGTGTTCTTATACACAAGGTTCTTAAAAAATCACTTTTTCCATATTTAGCTATCATTTCAAGTAATATTTATTATGTTTTTACTAGCGTATTTATCAGTAATAAATAGGTGGTATAAATTTAATATTGTTTTTTAAATACGTAAGATATGAATTAGATTTATTAACATTATTTTAAATTATTACAGATTCGCCCGTAATTTTAATCATATTCTTTTCATCAATCACACAAGAATAAACATGACAGAATTAAAAATTATTTTTATGAAAAACTATAGACTCTTTTTTAAGCTTTTAGCCGCTTTGGCAGTAATATACTCGTTAGGAGTACAAAAAATAAAAGCACAGGATAATTCCGGAACAGAATTTTGGTTTACCCTTTTTGCCGAAACATATATTGATCATCTTCCAGGTGTTTACATTATAAGTTATTACGATTGCACTGTAACTATCGATTATGTTGCTCGCGACCCGCTATTAGACCTTGCGGGAGATACAAACTGTACAAGATACACCGTTAATGTAACAGGTGGAGTACCTTTATATGTAGATATTCCTTATGATTTACAAGCTTTATGTTGGAGATATGCTGATGATTTGACCCTTCCTGAAACTATTCAAAAAAATGGTATTAGAGTAACATCTACAGCACCTATTGCTCTTTATTCTCAATTTCTTGCGGCGGCATCTTCTGAGATGACACCTATTTTACCTGTTGAGGAAATGGGGCTAGAATATATTGTAACAGCGTATCGTGAAATTACAAGTGAGACTAATGAATTTAATGCCAGAGTAACCGTAGTAGGTATAGAAGACAATACTTCCATCACTTTTACACTTCCTTCCAACGCATGGACTTCATCAATAAATGCAAATGGAGCAATGACTCATGGTTCCAACAGTACTTGGTCTATTATGTTAGACAAAGGTGAAACATATACTGTTCTTTCAAACGATAATGGCCAGGCTCTTACTACAACTCCTGCTGGTTCTTCAGTAACTGTAAATAATAACCAAGGATTAAATGGGATGAAAATTGTAGCGAACAATAAGATTTCTGTGCTGGGAGGTACCGATTGTACCTGGATTGGGAATGATGAATACCCCGGCTGTGGAGCCTGTGATTTAACTTCAACTCATTTGAAGCCGATTGAAAATTGGGAAACAAGATATATTTCAACTCAAACATTACAACGACCAAATCAAATGTCTTTAGCCGTTGGTTTAGCAAGCCCTCCAACACCAAATATTGAACCTTATCCTGCAAATTTTAACCAGCTATCGGTTGCCGATTACTTATTAATTACAGCAAGAGATAATGGTACCACTGTTAATATTACAGGTGAATTTAACTATACTAAAAGCTTAAATGCCGGAGAATGGTTTATTTATGAGTCTCCGGGTAATTCAAATCCGTTAACTCCACCACCAACAACCAGTCCAGGTAAGTCAAATCATCTTGTAGAAGCTAATAATCCTATTCAGGTAATACAAATGATGAAAGGTTGGCAATGTGATAATAATAACCCTGCCGATCCTACACAAATGCTTGTTGTTGAGGAGAATATGTGGAGAGATAACTACATTATCACAAATCCCACACAATACGCTAATAATTTTTTTGTCTTCATTGTGAAAGAACCTTCAGGTGGAAATCAAGCTCGTAATTCATTGAATTTGGTAGTTAATGGTGTAAATATACCTATACCAGCAGGTAATAGCCCTACCAATGATGGGACAGGAGGTTGGTCCCAAATGGGAGCTGTTGAACCATATTACTACCAAAGAATTAACGTAGCAGCAGGTGGAGCAATCAGAACTAAATCTGTTCCTTTAACTCCTGGAGGGATAACTTATCCCTTTGCATTTTATGCATCAGGATCAACCAATGCGTCTTCTTATGGTTATATGGGTGGTAATGTTTGTAAATTAGAAGCCTATGCACATGCTGATACTGCAAATATTTGTTTAGGAGAACCGGTTACTTTTATTTTAGATAGTACAAAATATGGAGGTTCGATAGCTTCTATTTTAACGTATGATTATACATGGACTATTGCATCAGCAACAGATACCATTTATACTTTTACAGGATTTGGTGCCGACCCAACACATTCCTATACGCCTACAAGCCCTCCCGTAAGTGCAGGAGTTTATGAAGGCTATTTATACATTACCGATAATGCCAGTTGTAGTGCTGTAGATACTTTTGTGGTGGTAATTGATTCTGTAATTACTAGTCCAACAGTTGGATCGGACGTGGTGGTTTGTGAGGGAGATACCATTAACTTAACCGCTAATTCTACTATTTCAGGAGTTGCATATTCTTGGACTGGACCATTAGCTTTCGCAGATACTGCACAAAATCCGGTTATTCTTAACGCAACCATGACAATGAGTGGTGCTTACGCGGTAACTATAGCTAAAAATGGATGTATAAGTAATCCAGTTTCTATGAATGTTACTGTAAACCCTAGCGACACAATTGCTTTAAGTTCTGTGGTCGGAACCGATGCACAATCCTTATGTGTAAATACAGCCATTGCCAACATTACTTACAGTGTAAGTGGGGGCGGCACAGGAGCAAGTGCTACAGGTTTGCCAACAGGAGTAACAGGAAGTTATTCAGGAGGAGTATTTACCATAAGTGGAATGCCATCAGATACAGGAATGTTTAATTACATGGTAATTACTTCAGGAACATGCACACCAGATACTATAAATGGTAGTATAAATGTCAATTCTTTACCAGTTATAGATTCAATTCCATATACCAATGAGAGTTCATGTGGAGCAAATGATGGAACTATTACAATAGCAGCAACAGGAACAGGATTAACTTATTCAATTGATGGCGGTACAACCTTTGTTGCAAGCAACTCATTTACAGGATTGATGGCAGGAACATACACAATAGTTGTGGAAAATGCATCAGGATGTAGAGAAAATGGAGGAGTAATATCCATAAGCAGTGCAGGAGCTCCACCTGCACCAGCAGCTACCATAGCACCAAATCCTTCATGTACAGGAGATACAATAACGCTAGAAGTAACCTCCCCTGTAGTTGGAGAAACCTATAATTGGACAGGGCCAAATGCCTACACAGCAACAGGAGAATTAGTAGTAATTTCTGGAGCAACCCCATCCATGAGTGGATTATATACAGTAACTGCAACAGTAGGTAGTTGTGTGAGTTCAGGAACCACCATAAATGTTACCATCAATCCAAACGCAGCAATAACCTTAAGCTCAGCAGCCGGCACCGATGCCCAAACGGTATGTGAAAACACAGCTATCACCACCATCACCTACAACGTAAGTGGCGGCGGCACAGGAGCAAGTGCTACAGGTTTACCAACAGGAGTAACAGGAAGTTATTCATCAGGAGTATTTACGATAAGTGGCACACCAACCCAAACAGGCACATTCAATTATACAGTAACCACCACAGGAACGTGTGCACAAACAACAGCAAGCGGAAGTATAACCATCAATCCAAATGCAGCAATAGTCTTAACCTCCGCCTCAGGCACCGATGCCCAAACAGTGTGTGAAAACACAGCCATTACCACCATCACTTACACCGTAAGTGGAGGAGGTACAGGAGCAAGTGCTACAGGTTTACCGACAGGAGTAACAGGCAGTTATTCAGCAGGTGTATTTACCATAAACGGAATTCCTACCCAAACAGGCACATTTAATTACACAGTAACAACATCAGGGACATGTGCAAGCACAACTGCAAATGGAACAATAACCATCAATCCTAACGATACCATAACATTAAATTCAGCCTTAGGAACCGATGCACAAACCGTATGTGAAAACACTGCCATTACCGACATTACTTATGATGTTAGCGGAGGCGGTACAGGAGCAAGTGCCACAGGTTTACCGACAGGAGTAACAGGTAGTTATTCAGCAGGTGTATTTACCATAAACGGAATCCCTACCCAAACAGGCACATTTAATTATACCGTAACAACAACAGGAATATGTGCAAGCACAACCGCCAATGGAACAATAACCATCAATCCTAACGACACAATTGTTTTAAGTTCTGCAGTTGGCACTGATGCCCAAACCGTATGTGAAAATACTGCCATCACTAACATTACTTATGATGTTAGCGGAGGTGGCACAGGAGCAAATGCCACAGGTTTACCGACAGGAATAACAGGAAGTTATTCAGTAGGTGTATTTACCATAAACGGAACCCCTACCCAAACGGGCACATTCAATTATACCGTAACAACAACAGGAACATGTGCAAGTTCAACTGCCAATGGAACAATAACCATCAATCCTAACGATACCATAACATTAAGTTCAGCCTTAGGCACCGATGCCCAAACCGTATGTGAAAACACTGCCATCAGCGACATTACTTACGACGTAAGTGGAGGCGGTACAGGAGCAAGTGCCACAGGTTTACCGACAGGAGTAACAGGCAGTTATTCAGCAGGTGTATTTACCATAAACGGGATACCTACCCAAACAGGCACATTTAATTATACCATAACCACCACAGGAACGTGTGCACAAACAACAGCCACTGGAAGTATAACCATCAATCCAAATGCAGTAATAGCCTTAACCTCAGCCTTAGGCACAGATGCCCAAACCGTATGTGAAAACACAGCCATTACCACCATCACCTACAACGTAAGTGGAGGTGGCACAGGAGCAGGTGCAACAGGTTTACCAACAGGAGTAACAGGGAGTTATTCAGGAGGCGTGTTTACGATAAGTGGCACACCGACCCAAACAGGAACATTTAACTATACAGTAACCACCACAGGCACATGTGCACAAACAACAGCATCTGGTAGCATAACAATTAACAATTGTAGTGTTCCAACGGCTTCTTTTACCGCATCATCATTAAATATATGCATTGGTGATACAGTAACATTTATAGATAACAGTACAGGAACTAACATATCCAATTGGAATTGGGTAATAGATGGAGGAACACCAGGGACAGCTAACACACAGGGACCTCATGATGTTGTTTTTTCAACCGCTGGATCATACAATATAACATTAGTAATCACAGATGATAATGGAACTGATGATACCACTATTACTTTGGTTGTGAACCCACAACCTGCAGTAGTAGCGAATGCTACAGCTACAGCAGTATGTGAAGGAGATACAGTAACCCTATCAGGAAGTGGAGCAACAAGTTACAGTTGGGACAATGGAGTAACTGACGGAGTAGCTTTTATACCAACAGTAACAACAACTTATACCGTAACAGGAACAGATGGAAACGGATGTCAGAATACAGATGCTATTACCGTTACTGTAAATAACTGTACCCAACCAACAGCATCCTTTACGACATCATATAACTCAATATGTATCGGAAATAGCATTACATTTACTGATAATAGCACAGGAATGGGCATAACCAATTGGAATTGGACATTTAATGGAGGAACTCCTTCGACAGCCAATACGCAGGGGTCTCACACCATAGCTTTTGATACCGCAGGCACGTTTAATATCAATCTGCAAATAACTGATATCAACGGAGTAGATGACACTACTATTGCAATTACAGTAAATCCATTGCCTGTTGTAGTGGCGAATGCTACAGCTACAGCAGTATGTGAAGGAGATACAGTAACCCTATCAGGAAGTGGAGCAACAAGTTACAGTTGGGACAATGGAGTAACTGACGGAGTAGCTTTTATACCAACAGTAACAACAACTTATACCGTAACAGGAACAGATGGAAACGGATGTCAGAATACAGATGCTATTACCGTTACTGTAAATAACTGTACCCAACCAACAGCATCCTTTACGACATCATATAACTCAATATGTATCGGAAATAGCATCACCTTTACCGACAACAGCACAGGAATAAATGTGAACAGTTGGAACTGGATGTTTAACGGAGGAACGCCAAATACAGCCAATACACAAGGAACACACACAGTAACATTTAATACAGCAGGAACATTTAATATTATTTTACAAGTAACCGACGATAATGGAACAGACGATACTACAATGACCATAACCGTCAACCCAAATCCAACAGTAAACGCAGGAACCGACCAAATCGTGTGTGAAGGAAGTCCGGTAACCTTATCGGGAAGCGGAGCAACAAGTTACAGTTGGGACAATGGAGTGAATGATGGAGTAGCCTTTACCCCAGTATCAACAACAACTTATACCGTAACAGGAACAGATGGAAACGGTTGTCAGAATACAGATGTTGTTACCGTTACTGTAAATAACTGTACTCAACCAACCGCATCGTTTACTACTTCTGCTATAAATATATGCGTAGGTCAAACAATTACGTATGTTGATAACAGTACAGGAGGAATTACTGGTTGGAATTGGACGTTTAATGGAGGAACACCATCATCAGCTAGTACACAAGGATCTCATACGGTAACCTATTTTACAGCAGGTACTTTTAATGTTACATTACAAGTTTCTAATTCTAATGGCGTAGATGATACGGTAATGACTGTTATGGTAAATCCAAAACCTCAGGTTACTTTTTTAACAACTGATGATAATTGTAAAGAATCTACCGGAAATATTACGGGAATTGTTACACTAGGTTCTTATCCTATTACATTTAGCTGGAACAATGGAAGTACTGACTCTACTCTTTCAAATTTAACATCAGGAACATACAGTGTATTAATTACTGATAATAATGGCTGTACGAATACAGAACAGGTAATTATTAACGATTTACAAGAAGGTTGCGATTACTTTGTGTATGTTCCAAATGTATTTACACCTAACGAGGATGGAAATAATGATGTGTTTTATGTAAGAGGAAAAGGAATTAGATCAATGAATATCGAAATATATAACCGATGGGGAAATAAAGTTTTCGAAAGCTCTAATGTTGAAGTTGGATGGGATGGTAAATACGGCGCAGCAGATCAAAATTCAGCGGTATTTGTTTATGTGATAAGTGCCGTTTTAGAAAATGGTAAAAAAGTAGAAGAAAGCGGTAATATTAGCATAATAAAATAAGATATACTATGAAGAGGATAATTTTATTAGTAACCATCCCGATAATTATATCGGTTAAACTTTAATAACATGAAAAATACGACAAAAACTATACTAATAGCAGTAGTGCTAACCTTAAATATCGAACTTCAAACTTCAAGCTTACAAGCTCAAGACATACATTTTTCTCAATTTACTATGACACCATTGTTATTAGATCCTTCTCAGGCAGGTAAGTTTGGTGGTGATGACCGTGCAATTTTAAATTATAGAGATCAATGGCGAAGTGTTGCATCACCTTATAAAACCTATGGGTTTTCATACGATATGGGGCTCAATAGACAACACCGAAGAGATGATTTTTTTGGGAT
>CAYJMI010000059.1:0-22791 GCA_964371285.1 uncultured Vicingus sp.
GGCATAGTGCCTCTAACAGTTGGTTTTACTAATACCAGTACAGGAGCATCAACTTATACTTGGGATTTTGGAAATGGAGATAATTCTATTTTAACAGACCCGTCAACCATTTATACAGACATAGGCACTTATAATGTCATGTTGGTTGCTTATGCTGGAGGATGTTCTGATACGGCATACATTGTTATTGAGACATTTGGAAAATCAACCATAATAATTCCTAATGTTTTCACTCCTAATGGCGATGGTTCTAATGATGTGTTTACAGTGGATGGAACCAACCTTGAATCAGTTGAAGCAGAAATATTTAACCGATGGGGACAAAAAATGTATTCATGGAATCATGTTAAAGGATATTGGGATGGGCGAACTCAGAGTGGAATAGAAGCACCAGACGGAACATATTTCTATATCATCAGTGCAAAAGGTATTGATGGGGAAGAATACTTCAAAAAAGGTGGTTTTAGCTTGATAAGATAATCACTTTTTAACTATTTAAAAAGGGTAGTGTTTTCACTACCCTTTTTTAGTTAATAGAAATGGGGATTATCTATTTTTAATGATTTGAAAAATCATTTGATAAAAAAAATCAATAGCTGTTGCATTTATGAAATATTATTGTAAATTTGCACTCCCTTTTTTAGAGGGATATTTATATTAAACAAAAGTAAACTATGCCAACTATTCAGCAATTAGTAAGAAAAGGAAGAGAAAAATTAACAAAGACAAGTAAGTCTGCGGCATTAAATTCTTGTCCACAAAGAAGAGGTGTTTGTATTAGAGTTTATACTACAACTCCAAAAAAACCTAACTCGGCAATGAGAAAAGTTGCAAGGGTTAGATTAACCAATGGAAATGAGGTGAATGCCTATATTCCAGGTGAAGGTCATAACTTACAAGAACACTCTATAGTATTAGTTAGAGGTGGTAGAGTTAAAGATTTGCCAGGGGTTAAATACCACGTGGTAAGAGGTGCTTTAGATACAGCAGGTGTTGATGGTAGAACTCAAAGAAGATCAAAATACGGAACAAAACGTCCTAAACAAAAATAATTCTAATAAGGATTAAAAATTATGAGAAAAGCAAGAGCGAAAAAAAGAGTATTACTTCCAGATCCGAAGTTTAATAACCCTAAAGTTACTCAGTTTGTAAACAATTTAATGCTTGATGGTAAAAAAAGTGTAGCTTTTACAGTTTTTTACGATGCAATGGATATTGTTTCTAAAAAAATTGAGGATGCCAACTGTGTTGATGTTTGGCAAAAAGCTGTAGAAAATATTACACCAGGAGTTGAAGTGAGAAGCAGAAGGATTGGAGGAGCAACATTCCAAATTCCTCAACCTATTAGAGAAGATAGAAAAGTTTCAATGGGAATGAAATGGATGATTTCCTTTTCAAGAAAAAGAAACGAAAAAACTATGGCTCAACGTTTAGCAGGAGAAATCCTTGCTGCATACAAAGAAGAAGGTGCTGCATTTAAAAGAAAAGAAGATACACACAGAATGGCAGAAGCGAATAAAGCATTCTCTCATTTCAGATTTTAATATTAGTTAAGGAGATAGAAATGGCAAGAGATTTAAAATTCACTAGAAACATTGGTATCGCTGCTCACATTGATGCAGGGAAAACAACAACTACTGAACGTATTTTGTATTATGGTGGAGTAAGTCATAAAATTGGTGAAGTACATGATGGTGCTGCAACTATGGACTGGATGGCTCAAGAGCAAGAAAGAGGTATTACAATTACTTCTGCAGCAACAACCTTGAACTGGAAATATAGAGAACAACTATACCATGTTAATATCATCGATACTCCTGGTCACGTTGATTTTACTGTTGAAGTAAACAGATCGCTAAGAGTATTGGATGGGTTGGTTTTCTTGTTTAGTGCTGTTGATGGTGTTGAACCACAATCAGAAACTAACTGGAGATTAGCTAATAATTACAATGTGCCAAGAATTGGTTTTGTAAATAAAATGGATAGATCTGGAGCTGATTTCTTAAATGTTTGTAAACAAGTTAAAGAAATGTTGGGTAGCCATGCTTTACCATTACAAATTCCAATTGGAGCTGAAGAAACTTTTAAAGGTGTTGTCGATTTAATTAATTTCAGAGGAATAACTTGGAATGAAGAAGACCAAGGAATGACTTTTCAAGAAATTGAAATACCAGCTGACATCGTAGATGAGGCTAGACAATATAGAGAACAATTATTAGAAGCGGTTGCCGAGTTTGATGATAAGTTAATGGAAAAATACTTCGAAGACCCAGAATCTTTAACTGAAAGAGAAATTCTAGACGCTCTAAGAGCTGCTACAATTTCAGGAAAAGTTGTTCCAATGATGTGTGGGTCTGCGTTTAAAAACAAAGGTGTTCAAGCGATGTTGGATATGGTGATGGAAATTTTGCCATCTCCACTTGATGTTGAAGCAATTGATGGAATCAATCCAAAAAATGACGAACCAATTTCAAGACAACCAAGATTTGATGAGCCTTTTTCAGCTTTAGCCTTTAAAATTGCAACGGATCCTTTTGTAGGTAGATTGTGTTTTACTAGAGCTTATTCAGGCGTTCTTAAAGCAGGTTCTTATGTGTTGAATACTCGTTCAGGAAATAAAGAACGTATTTCTAGAATATTCCAAATGCATGCAAACAAACAAAATCAAATCGAAGAATTAGCTTGTGGTGATATTGCTGCATTAGTTGGTTTTAAAGATATAAAAACAGGTGATACTTTATGCGATGAAAAATTCCCTATTGTATTAGAATCAATGGACTTTCCAGATCCAGTTATCGGTATCGCTATTGAGCCTAAAACTCAAGCTGATGTAGATAAAATGGGAATGGCTTTAGCCAAACTTACTGAAGAAGATCCTACATTAACTATACATACTGATGAGGCTTCAGGTCAAACGGTATTGAGTGGAATGGGTGAGTTGCATTTAGATATTATTCTTGATAGATTAAAAAGAGAGTTTAAAGTTGAGGTTAATCAAGGAGAACCACAAGTTGCGTACAAAGAAGCAATTGTTGGATCTATAAATCATAGAGAAGTTTACAAAAAACAATCTGGAGGTAGAGGTAAGTTTGCTGATATTCAAGTTAGAATTGAAGCGGTGTCTGATACATCCAAAGAAGGTTTAGAGTTTATTAACGATATCAAAGGAGGTAACATTCCTAGAGAATTTGTGCCTTCAGTTGAAAAAGGATTTAAAGAAGCGATGAAAAATGGTCCTTTAGCAGGATATCCGATTGATAGCTTAAAGGTTACTTTATTAGACGGTTCATTTCACGCTGTGGATTCGGATCAATTGTCTTTTGAATTAGCTGCAAAAATGGCTTTTAGAGAAGCTATTCCAAAAGCACATCCAGTTATTTTGGAACCTATAATGAAAATTGAAGTAGTTACTCCAGAAGAAAACATGGGAGATATCGTTGGTGACTTAAACAGAAGAAGAGGTCAAATTGATGGTATGGATGATAAACACGGAGCGAAAGTTATTAAAGCAAAAGTTCCATTGTCTGAAATGTTTGGATATGTGACTGCTTTAAGAACAATGTCTTCAGGTAGAGCAACATCATCAATGGAATTCTGTCAATATGCTGAATGTCCAAAACATATCGCTGACGCGGTAATTGCAAAAGCAAAAGGTAAAGTAGTAGCTTAATATATATAAAGAATGAGCCAAAAAATTAGAATAAAACTAAAATCTTACGATTTTAATTTAGTTGATAGATCAGCTGAGAAAATTGTTAAAACTGTAAAAAGTACAGGAGCTGTGGTTAGTGGGCCAATTCCATTACCTACTCACAAAAGAATTTTCACAGTATTAAGATCTCCACATGTTAACAAAAAAGCAAGAGAGCAATTTCAATTATCTTCTTATAAAAGATTAATTGATATTTATAGCTCAACATCTAAAACTGTTGATGCTTTAATGAAACTTGAATTGCCAAGTGGAGTTGATGTTGAAATAAAAGTTTAATCATTTAAAATTAATAAAATGCCAGGATTGATAGGGAAAAAATTAGGTATGACTAGCGTTTACAGTGCCGAGGGTAAAAACATACCATGCACAATTATAGAAGCTGGTCCTTGTGTAGTTACACAAGTCAAAAAGGTTGATACCGATGGCTATGAAGCAGTTCAGTTGGCTTATGGAGATAAGAGAGAAAAAAATACTCCAAAAGCAATGCAAGGACACTTTAAAAAAGCAGGCGTAGAGCCAAAAAGAAAATTAGTAGAATTTGCAGGATTTGAAGCAAAAAACTTAGGCGATTTAGTCAATGTTGATTTGTTTGAAGAAGGCGAATTTGTTGATGTTGTAGGAACTTCTAAAGGGAAAGGTTTCCAAGGTGTAGTTAAAAGACACAACTTTGGTGGAGTAGGTGATGCAACTCATGGTCAGCACAATAGACTAAGAGCACCAGGTTCTATTGGAGCATGTTCAACTCCAGCTAGAGTTTTCAAAGGTATGAAAATGGCTGGAAGAATGGGTAGCGATAGAGTTACCATGCAAAACTTACAAGTTGTAAAAGTTTATACTGAAAAGAACTTAATTGTAGTAAAAGGATCAATACCTGGAGCTAAAGGTTCATTTGTTTTAATAGAGAAATAACAAGGAGGAGTTAAAAATGGAATTAGTTGTAAAAAATATAAAAGGTAAGGATACTTCAAAGAAAGTAACTTTAGCCGACTCTATCTTCGCTATTGAGCCAAATGATCATGCAATTTATTTAGATGTTAAACAATACTTAGCAAATCAAAGACAAGGAACTCATAAGTCTAAAGAAAGAGGTGAAATTAAAGGAAGTACCAGAAAAATTAAGAAACAAAAAGGTACAGGAGGAGCAAGAGCAGGTAGTATAAATAACCCATTGTTTAAAGGTGGTGGTCGTGTTTTTGGACCAAGACCTAGAGATTATGAGTTTAAGTTAAATATCAAACAAAAAAGATTGGCTCGTAAATCTGCTTTAACTTATAAAGCAAAAGAAGGTTCAATTTTGGTGTTGGAAGATTTTAGTTTTGATCAGCCTCAAACCAAGCAATACATTGATATTTTAAATAATTTAGAACTTTTGAATAAAAAAACAATATTAGTTCTTTCTGAATTAAATAAAAACGTATATTTGTCGTCCCGAAATTTGAAGGGAGCTAAAGTGGTAACCGCTTCGCAAATAAATACTTACGATTTAATGAATGCGAACAGTGTTATTATTGCAGAAAGTTCAGTTAAAACTTTAGAAACTATTTTAAGTAAATAAGATGAGTGTAATAGTAAAACCTATAGTTACAGAAAAAATGACTAATCTAACTGAAAAGCTTAATAGATATGGCTTTATAGTGGATTATAAAGCAAATAAAATACAGGTAAAAAAAGCTGTTGAAGCAATGTATGGTGTTACTGTTGATTCAGTAAATACTATGAATTACTACGGAAAAGCAAAATCAAGATTTACTAAAGCAGGATTAGTGAGTGGTAGAACTAACAAGTTTAAAAAAGCCATCATTACTGTTGTTGAAGGAGACTCGATTGACTTCTACAGTAATATTTAATTTTTATTAACCTATACGGGGGCTCCAACCCTCTTAAGATATAAACAAAAATGGCAGTAAGAAAATTAAGACCCATCACCCCTGGGCAAAGACATAAAATTGCAAATACTTTTGAAGAAGTTTCTGCGTCAAAACCCGAAAAGAGTTTAATATCTGGTATTTCAAAATCTGGTGGTAGAAATAACACCGGTAAAATGACCATGCGTTACATTGGCGGTGGTCACAAACAAAAATATCGTGAAATTGATTTCAAAAGAGACAAAGATGGTGTTCCAGGTGTAATCAATTCAATTGAATACGATCCAAACAGAACAGCTAGAATTGCTCTTGTGTTTTACAAAGACGGAGAAAAAAGATACATTATTGCTCCTAACGGTTTACAAGTTGGACAAGAAATTATTTCAGGCAAAGGTGTAGAACCAGAAGTTGGTAATGCAATGTATTTATCTGAAATGCCTCTTGGTACAGTAATCCATAATATAGAATTAAGACCAAATCAAGGTGCTAAAATGGCAAGAAGTGCTGGTTCTTACGCTCAATTAACAGCTAAAGACGGTAATTACGTTGTTATCAAATTACCTTCAGGTGAAACTAGATTAATTTTGGCTACTTGTAAAGCAACTATCGGTTCTGTATCTAATTCAGAACACATGTTGGAAAGATCGGGTAAAGCTGGTAGAAGCAGATGGTTAGGAAGAAGACCAAGAGTTAGAGGGGTTGTAATGAATCCAGTTGATCACCCAATGGGTGGTGGTGAAGGAAGAAATTCTGGACAACACCCAAGATCAAGAAAAGGGTTACCTGCAAAAGGATACAAAACTAGATCTAAGAAAAAAAGCTCAAGTAAATATATAATTGAAAGAAGAAAGAAATAATTAAGATATGAGTCGTTCGTTAAAAAAACCACCGTTTATACATTATAAATTACAGCAAAGAGTTGATGAATCTCAACAATCTCAAAGAAAAACTGTAATTAAAACATGGTCTAGAGCTTCAATGATTTCACCGGATTTCGTTGGCTTAACTATAGCAGTTCATAATGGGAATAAATTTATTCCGGTTTATGTAACAGAAAATATGGTTGGACATAAATTAGGTGAATTCTCTCCAACTAGAACTTTTAGAGGTCATGGTGGAAATAAAAAAGATAAAGGAAGAAAATAAATAATAGATTATTATGGGTGCTAGAAAAAGAATAAAAGCTGAGCAATCAAAAGAAGTTAACAAAACGGTAAGTTTTGCTAAGCTTAACAATTGCCCTACTTCTCCTAGAAAGATGAGATTAGTTGCTGATATGGTAAGAGGTCAGGAAGTATTTAAAGCTTTATCAATGTTAAAATTTAGTCCACAAGAAGCATCAAGAAGACTTGAAAAATTATTGAAGTCTGCAATTGCAAATTGGGAAGCTAAAAATGAAGGACTTAGACCAGAAGAAAATAACTTGGTAGTTAAATCTGTAATGGTTGATAGTGCAAGAATGTTAAAAAGAATTCAACCAGCTCCTCAAGGAAGAGCTCATAGAGTTAGAAAAAGATCAAATCACGTTACATTAGTTGTTGACAGTTTAAATTAATAAAATGGGACAAAAAGTAAATCCAATATCAAACAGATTAGGAATCATTAGAGGATGGGATTCAAACTGGTACGGCGGAAATAAATATGCCGACAAGATTGTTGAAGATTATAAAATAAGAGAATATTTAATGGCTAGACTTCAAAAAGCTAGTGTCTCAAAAATTATAATTGAAAGAACCCTTAAGTTAATTACTGTTACAGTTAATACTTCAAGACCTGGTATTATCATCGGTAAAGGTGGTAAAGAAGTGGATATGTTGAGAGAGGAATTGAAAAAGATTACTAAAAAAGATGTTCAAATTAATATTTTTGAAATAAAAAGACCAGAATTAGATGCTCAATTAGTTGCTGACGGTATTGCTAAACAAATTGAAGGTAGAATTTCTTTTAGAAGAGCTGCTAAAATGTCGATAGCTTCAACAATGAGAATGGGCGCAGAAGGAATTAAAGTGTTGGTTTCTGGTCGTTTAGGTGGTGCAGAAATGGCACGTTCTGAAGGTTATAAAGATGGAAGAGTTCCATTGCATACATTCAGAGCTGATATTGATTATGCTTTAAGTGAAGCTCACACTACTTATGGTAGATTAGGCGTAAAGGTTTGGATTTGTAAAGGTGAAGTATATGGTAAAAGAGATTTATCTCCAAATGTAGGCCAGACTAAACAAAAGGAATCTCATGGAGGTGCTCCATCTAATAATGACAAAAAATTTAGAGGCGGACCAAAAAGAAAAAAATAATAAAAAGATTAGTAGTATAATTTAAGATATAGCAAGATGTTACAACCGAAGAGAACGAAATATAGAAAAATGCAAAAAGGGCACATGAAAGGTAATGCTCTAAGAGGATCTCAAATTGCATTTGGATCGTTTGCAATCAAATCTTTAGAAGAATGTTGGATGACAGCTCGTCAAATTGAAGCTGCAAGGATTGCCGTAACAAGATACATGAAAAGAGAAGGTCAAATTTGGATTAGAGTATTTCCAGATAAACCGGTTACTAAAAAACCTGCCGAAGTAAGGATGGGAAAAGGTAAAGGTTCTCCAGAATTGTGGGTAGCAACGGTTAGACCAGGTAGAATTATTTTTGAAGCTGACGGTGTTCCATTGGAAATTGCAAAAGAAGCTTTAAGATTAGCAGCACAAAAACTTCCAATTAAAACGAAGTTTATTACTAGACGAGATTATACTGAATAATATTAAGTTCAAAGATAGATGAAACAAATTGATATAAAAGATCTTTCAGTTGACGATTTAACTGAAAAATTACAAGAGCAAAAAAGTGTTCTAGATAAATTTAAATTGAGCCATGCGGTTTCTCCATTGGAAAACCCATCTCAAATTAAAGTGGTTAGAAGAACAGTAGCAAGAATAAATACAGAACTTAGAAGAAGAGTTCTTCAAGCATAAATAAACTTAAGATGGAAGATAGAAACTTAAGAAAAGAAAGAGTTGGTTTAGTTGTTAGTAACAAAATGGACAAATCAATTACCATTACAGTAGAAAGAAAGGTGAAACACCCTATCTATGGTAAATTTGTTAAAACTACAGCTAAATTTATGGCTCATGACGAAAAAAATGACTGTAACATAGGTGATACAGTTAAAATAATGGAAACAAAACCATTGAGCAAAAACAAATGTTGGAGATTAGTTGAAATTTTAGAAAGAGCTAAATAATTATGATACAAGTAGAATCAAGATTATCAGTTGCCGATAATAGCGGAGCTAAAGAAGTACTTTGTATAAAAGTATTAGGTGGTACTAGAAGAAGATATGCTTCTGTTGGAGATACCATTGTTGTTAGTGTTAAACAAGCTATGCCATCAGGTAACATTAAAAAAGGTGCTGTTGCAAAAGCAGTAGTAGTTAGAACAAGAAAAGAAATTAGAAGACCAGATGGTTCTTACATTAGATTTGATGATAATGCAGCTGTTCTTTTAAGTGCTACTGGCGAAATGAGAGGTACAAGGATTTTTGGACCTGTTGCTAGAGAGTTGAGAGAAAAAGATTTTATGAAAATTGTTTCATTAGCACCAGAAGTACTTTAAAATTGAAATATTTTAGTTATGACTAAATTTAATATAAAAAAAGGAGACACTGTAAAAGTAATTGCAGGAGAATCTAAAGGAGCTCAAGGTACAGTTAAAAAAGTGTATGTTGAAAAAAGCAGAGTAATTGTTGAAGGTGATGATATAAAAAAAATATCAAAGCACACCAAACCAAATGCTGCTAATCCTCAAGGAGGAATTGTTAAGCAAGAAGCTACAATTCATATTTCTAATATAATGGTTGTTGAACCTAAATCGGGTAAAACAACAAGAATAGGTAGAAAATTAGATGAAAAAGGTAAAAAAGTTAGATATTCTAAAAAGTCAGGGGAGGTTATAGCATAATGAAATACGCACCTAGATTAAAGACAAGATATAAAGAAGAAATAGTTTCTACTTTAAAAGATAAGTTTAGTTATACTTCAGTAATGCAAGTACCTAAACTCCAAAAAATATGTTTAAACCAAGGAGTTGGCGATGCAGTTTCTGATAAAAGATTAATTGAATCAGCTTTAGAAGAGATGACAATTATTTCTGGACAGAAAGCAAATGCTACCTATTCTAAAAAGGATATCTCAAACTTTAAGTTAAGAAAAGGCATTCCAATTGGAGCAAGAGTTACACTTAGAGGAGATAAAATGTATGAATTCTTAGATAGATTAATTGCTGTTGCATTACCTAGAACAAGAGATTTTAGAGGTGTTGAAAGTAAAGGGTTTGATGGTCAAGGAAATTATACACTTGGTGTTAAAGAACAAATTATTTTTCCAGAAATTGATATTGATAAAATCAAAAACGTGACTGGAATGGACATCACTTTTGTTACATCAGCAAAAACAAATGACGAAGGTCTAGCATTATTATCAGAATTTGGTTTACCGTTTAAGAAAAAATAAGAGATATGGCTAAAGAATCAATGAAAGCGAGAGAACGCAAAAGAGAAGCTATGGTTGAAAAATATGCAGAAAAAAGAGCTGCATTAAAAAAAGCTGGCGACTGGGAAGCGTTACAAAAATTACCAAAAAACTCAGCAAAAGTTAGATTGCACAATAGATGTCAAATAACTGGAAGACCAAGAGGTTATATGAGACAATTTGGTATCTCACGTGTAACTTTTAGAGAAATGGCTTCATCTGGATTAATACCTGGAATTAGAAAAGCAAGCTGGTAATAATAGGTTAGAAGTTGGAAGTCCGAAGACGGAAGTTGAAAATCCAAAAATCTGAAGACTGAGAACTGAAGACTGAGAACTGAAGACTATACTTATAACGAATAATAAAAAACAATGACAGATCCAATAGCAGATTTTTTAACAAGAATCAGAAATGCTGCAAGTGCTAAACACAGAGTGGTTGATATACCTGCATCAAACATTAAAAAAGAATTGACTAAAATTCTTTTTGATAAAGGTTATATTTTAAACTATAAGTTTGAAGATACTAATGTGCAAGGAAATATTAAAATTGCATTAAAATATCATCCTAAAACTAAAGTTTCGGCAATTACTAATATAAGTAGAGCCAGTAAACCAGGTTTAAGAAAATATGCTGGTGCTGCTGAATTACCTCGTGTAATTAATGGTTTAGGAGTTGCTATCGTTTCAACATCTAAAGGTGTGATGACTGATAAAGAAGCTAGAAGAGATAATATTGGTGGAGAGGTTTTATGTTACGTTTATTAATTAGTAAGATTTAAAATTATGTCAAGAATAGGAAACGCACCGATAGATATACCAAGTGGTGTTGAAGTAAAAGTTGAAAATGGTTTGGTTACTGTAAAAGGACCAAAAGGAGTTTTAACACAACATGTTGATGAATCGATTACCGTTGAAATTGAAGATAAAGTAATAAACGTTAAAAGACATACTGAGGAAATTCCTCACAAAGCTAAACACGGACTTTACAGATCTTTAATTAGTAATATGGTTGAAGGCGTATCAAAAGGATTTAAAACTGAACAAGAATTAGTTGGTGTAGGTTACAGAGCAAGCAATACAGGTCAAAGTCTTGAATTGTCTTTAGGATATTCTCACAACATTGTTTTTCAATTACCAACCGAAATTAAAGTTTCTACGGTAACTGAAAGAGGTAAAAACCCAACAATTATACTTGAATCACATGACAAACAATTGATTGGTCATGTTGCTGCAAAAATTAGATCATTAAGAAAACCTGAACCATACAAAGGTAAAGGGATTAAATTTGTAGGCGAACAATTAAGAAGAAAAGCAGGAAAATCTGCTGGTAAAAAATAATTCATAATAAAAAAGTATTATGGCACTAAGCAAAAAAGATAGAAGATTAAGAATCAAGAGAAGAATTAGAAAAGTTGTTGTTGGAACTACATTGCATCCAAGATTAACTGTTTTTAGAAGTAATAATGAGATTTATGCTCAAATTATTAACGATGAAACAGCAACAACTTTGGTAGCGGCATCTTCTGTTCAAAAAGACATTAAATCTGCAAAAGGAAATAAAGTAGAAGTTGCAGTTTTGGTAGGAAAAGCAATTGCAGAGAAGGCTGTTAAAGCTGGAATCGAAAATATTGCATTTGACAGAAATGGTTATTTATATCACGGTAGAGTTAAGGCTCTTGCTGAAGGAGCTCGTGAAGGCGGGTTAAAATTCTAAAAAAAGTATTAGAAAAAATTGTTATGACAAATTCAAACACAAAAAAAGTTAGATCAATAGAAACTGAGCTTAAAGATAAATTAGTTGCTATTAATAGAGTAACTAAGGTTACTAAAGGTGGTAGAAATTTTAGCTTTTCAGCAATAGTTGTTGTTGGTGATGAAAAAAATGTAGTTGGTCACGGATTAGGAAAAGCTAATGAAGTAACCGAAGCTATTACTAAAGGTATTGAAGCTGCAAAGAAAAATTTAATAAAAGTTCCTGTATTAAAAGGAACCATACCTCACGAACAAAATGGTAAGTTCGGTGGAGCTAGAGTTTTTATCAGACCAGCCGCTCATGGTACAGGTGTAATTGCAGGTGGTGCAATGCGTGCAGTATTCGAAAGTGTTGGTATTACAGATGTATTAGCGAAATCTAAAGGATCTTCAAATCCTCACAATGTTGTAAAAGCAACTTTAAATGCTTTAGAACAACTTAGAGATGCTTATACTGTTGCAGACCAAAGAGGTATTGATTTAGATAAAGTATTTAACGGTTAAGAAAATGGCAAAAATTAAAATCAAACAAGTTAAAAGTCAAATTAAAAGACCAGCTCGTCAAAAAAAGACGTTAGCAGCTCTTGGCTTAAAAAAAATGAATCAAGTTGTTGAACATGAAGCTACTCCTCAAATTTTAGGAATGGTTAGAACAGTAAATCACTTGGTACAAGTAGAAGGCTTAAAATAATAATATAATAAAATTAACATGAACTTATCAAATTTACAACCTGCGGAAGGTTCAACAAAACAGCGTAAGCGAGTAGGACGTGGTCAAGGATCAGGCAGAGGTGGTACTTCAACAAGAGGACACAAGGGAGCTAAATCTAGATCAGGTTACTCAAAAAAAGTTGGTTTTGAAGGTGGTCAAATGCCTCTTCAACGTCGAGTTCCTAAATTCGGATTTACTAACATAAATCGTAAAGAATTTAAAGGAATTAATTTAGACACGCTACAATTTTTAGTAGAAACTAAAAAAGTTAAAGCAATTACAATTGATGTAATTTTAGAAAATGGTTTAGCGTCTAAAAATGATAAAATCAAGATTTTAGGTAGAGGTGAACTAAAAGCAAAATTAGATGTTACTGTTCATGCTTTTTCAGCTACAGCAAAAACTGCAATTGAAGTAGCAGGTGGAACAGCAAATACTCTTTAAATGGCAGCATGAGAAAATTTATAAATACAATAAAAAACATTTGGAGTATTGAAGACCTAAGAGCTCGAATCATAACTACACTAGGATTATTATTAGTGTATCGATTAGGTTCTTATGTAGTACTTCCGGGTGTAGATTCTACAATGTTGGAAGCTGCAAATGCTAATAATGCTAGTGGAGGATTATTGGATTTGATTAATATATTTGCTGGTGGAGCTTTTTCTAGAGCATCAATTTTTGCTTTAGGAATTATGCCTTACATTTCGGCTTCTATTGTTATTCAGTTATTAGGTATGGCAATACCTTACTTTCAACGTTTACAAAAAGAAGGTGAAAGTGGTAGAAGAAAAGTTAATCAAATCACTCGTTTTTTAACCATTATTATTACTGGTTTTCAAGCACCCGGTTATATCGCATCTCAAATTACTACCCACCAAGGAGTAGTTCCAGATGCTGGTCCAATGTGGTGGTTTTCAACCGTTCTATTGTTGATTACAGGTACCATGTTTGTGATGTGGATTGGAGAGAGAATCACTGAAAAAGGAATCGGAAATGGAATTTCGCTATTAATTATGATTGGTATCGTAGCTAATTTGCCATCTGCATTTATCTTTGAAATTGCTTCAAGATTTGGTATTGGTGGTGTTGGTGGTCCAATTATTTTGTTAATTGAGGTTGCAATATTGCTATTAGTTATTGTATTAGCTATTTTACTTGTACAAGGAACGAGAAGAATACCTGTACAATACGCAAAAAGAATTGTTGGTAATAAACAATACGGTGGAGTTCGTCAATATATACCTCTTAAAGTTAATGCAGCCGGTGTAATGCCTATCATTTTTGCTCAAGCAATTATGTTTATTCCTTTAACTTTAGCTGGATTTGGTGAGTCCTCTGTAACATCTTGGTTTGTAGCTACTTTTAGTAACACAAGTGGGTTTGCTTACAATTTTACATTTGCTTTAATGATTATTGCTTTTACTTACTTCTATACAGCAGTAACTGTAAATCCAAATCAGATGGCTGATGATATGAAAAGAAATGGAGGTTTTATTCCAGGAATTAAACCTGGTAAAAAAACATCTGAATTTATTGATAATGTAATGTCAAGGATAACTCTGCCAGGATCTATGTTTTTAGCTTTGGTTGCAATATTGCCTGCTTTTGCTATGGTAGCTGGAGTTAACAATTCTTTTGCTTACTTTTTTGGTGGAACATCTCTACTTATTATGGTAGGTGTTATTTTAGATACATTACAACAAATAGAAAGTCACTTATTAATGCGTCATTATGATGGATTAATGAAAACTGGGAAAATAAAGGGAAGATCTAGCACTGGTATGGGAATGGCTGGGTAATATGTTTTATGGGAAAAATTTTTTATAAAACAGAAGAAGAAATAGAGTTAATTAGAGAAAGTTCTTTACTTGTTGGAAAAACATTAGCTGAAGTTGCTAAAATTATTAAACCTGGTGTAACAACACTAGATTTAGATAAAATAGCAGAAGAGTTTATTAGAGATAATAATGCAATTCCTGGATTTTTAGGAATGTATGATTTTCCTAATACATTGTGTACTTCATTAAATTCGGCAGTAGTTCATGGTATTCCTAATAATAAACCATTAAAAGATGGTGATATTATTTCGGTTGATTGTGGGGTTTTGAAAAATGGTTTCTATGGAGATGTTGCTTATACATTTGAAGTAGGTGAAGTAAAAGAAGAAGTTAAAAAACTTTTGAAAGTAACTAAAGAATGTTTGAATAGAGCTATTGAGGTTGCAATTGCTGGAAACAGGATTGGAGATATTGGTTTTGCAGTTCAAAACTATGCTGAAGAAAATGGTTACGGTGTTGTAAGAGAACTAGTAGGACACGGTTTAGGAAAAGATTTACACGAAGCACCAGAAGTTCCAAATTATGGAAGAAGAGGAACAGGCTTAATGTTAAAAGAAGGGATGGTGATTGCGATTGAACCTATGATTAATATGGGAGTGAGAAATGTGATACAAGATAAAGATGGTTGGACTATAGTTACAAAAGACGGTAAACCATCAGCACATTTTGAACATGATGTGGTGGTAAGAAAAGGAAAAGCGGATGTATTATCATCACATAAGTTTATTGAAGAGGTATTAAATAATAAAAATTAATGGCAAAACAAGCATCTATAGAACAAGATGGAACAATTATAGAAGCATTGTCGAATGCAATGTTTAGAGTAGAGTTAGAAAATGGGCATATATTAACGGCTCATATTTCTGGTAAAATGAGAATGCATTACATTAGAATTTTACCAGGTGATAAAGTAAAAGTTGAAATGTCTCCCTATGATTTATCAAAAGGTAGAATTTCGTTTAGATACAAATAAATTAATGACTTCGTCAATTGACGGATAAAAATTAGAAAAGATGAAAGTAAGAGCATCAGTTAAAAAAAGAAGTGCAGACTGTAAGATTGTTCGCAGAAAAGGACGTTTGTACGTTATTAACAAAAAGAACCCTAAGTTTAAACAAAGACAAGGATAATATAATTAGTAATTATGGCAAGAATTGCAGGTATAGATTTACCAAAACAGAAACGTGGCGTTATAGGTCTAACATACATTTATGGTATAGGAAGATCTTCAGCTACTAAAATTTTAAATCAAGCTGGTATTGATGTAAATAAAAAAGTTCAAGATTGGGATGATGATGATTTGTCAAAAATCAGACAGATTCTTAACGATGAATTTAAAGTTGAAGGTTCTCTTAGATCAGAAGTTCAATTAAACATTAAACGTTTAATGGATATTGGTTGTTATAGAGGTGTAAGGCACAGAGCTGGATTGCCACTTAGAGGTCAACGTACTAAAAATAACTCTAGAACCAGAAAAGGTAAAAAGAAAACAGTTGCTAACAAGAAAAAAGTAACGAAATAATTAATAGGTTCAACCCCGATAGCTATCGGGGTCAAACATCAAACGATAAGTAAAGATGGCAAAAACAAACGTAAAGAAGAAAAAAAAGGTAATTGTAGAAGCTTACGGACAAGCTCATATACATGCATCTTTTAACAATATTATTGTTAGTTTAACTAATAATAGTGGACAAGTTATATCATGGTCTTCAGCTGGAAAGATGGGATTTAGAGGTTCTAAAAAGAATACTCCTTATGCTGCTCAATTAGCTGCTGCTGATTGTTCGAAAGAAGCATTTGAAAATGGACTTCGTAAAGTTAAGGTTTTTGTAAAAGGACCAGGAGCTGGAAGAGAATCTGCAATTAGAACCATCCACAATGCTGGAATTCTTGTTACAGAGATAGTAGATATTACTCCACTACCACACAATGGTTGTCGTCCACCAAAAAGAAGAAGAGTATAATAATTATTTAATATAAACCAGAAGGGAATTTAAGTTATCGAAGGATACTGACCTTAATTCATAATTTTCCTTTCAAAAAACAAATTAATAATGGCAAGGTATAGAGGTCCAAAATCAAAAATCGCTAGAAAGTTCAAAGAACCAATCTTTGGACCAGATAAGGTTTTGGAAAAAAAGAATTACCCACCGGGACAACATGGTCCTAACAAAAGAAGAGGTAAACAATCAGAATATGCTATTCAATTAGCAGAAAAACAAAAAGCTAAATATACCTATGGTATTTTAGAAAAACAATTTGAAAACTTATTCAATCGTGCTTCTAGAACTAAAGGAATTACTGGTGAGAATTTACTTAAATTTTGTGAATCTCGTTTAGATAATGTAGTTTACCGATTAGGAATAGCCCCAACAAGAAGTGGAGCTAGACAATTGGTTGGACACAGACACATCACCGTAAATGGTAAATTAGTTAATATTGCCTCATATAATGTTAATGATGGTGATGTAATTGGTGTTAGAGAGAAATCAAAATCTTTAGAAACTATTACTTCATCACTTGCTGCACATCCTGTTAAATCAGAATGGTTAGCTTGGGATAAACAATTAATGACAGGTAGATTTATTAAAACTCCAGAAAGAGAACAGATTCCTGAGAATATTAAAGAACAATTAATTGTAGAGCTTTACTCTAAATAATCATTCATTTTAACTAAATATATACTATGGCAATTTTAGATTTCCAAAAACCAGATAAAGTAATCATGATTAATTCTAACGATTATTTCGGAACTTTCGAGTTTCGTCCGTTAGAACCAGGTTATGGTATAACAATAGGAAATGCTCTAAGAAGAGTTTTATTAAACTCACTTGAAGGATTTGCTGTAACATCCGTAAAAATTGAAGGTGTTGACCACGAATTTTCTACTATAAAAGGTGTAGTTGAAGATGTAACTCAAATTATACTAAACTTAAAACAAGTTCGTTTTAAACAACAAATTGAAGATACTGAAAACGAAAAACTTATTGTTTCTATTAGCGGTCAAGATACTGTTACTGCAGGCGATATAGGTAAATTTACTTCAGCTTTTCAAGTGTTAAATACGGATCACGTAATTTGTACTTTAGAAAAATCAGTTAAATTACAAATAGAATTAACGATTAGCAAAGGAAGAGGATACGTCCCATCCGAAGACAATCAAAATTCTGATGCAACTATAGGTGTTATTGCAATTGATTCTATCCATACTCCAATAAAAAATGTTAAATACAACATTGAAAACTTTAGAGTAGGTCAAAAAACGGATTTTGAAAAATTAGTTTTTGAAATCACTACTGACGGTTCAATTCATCCTAAAGAAGCTCTTAAAGAAGCAGCTAAAATTTTGATTCATCACTTTATGTTGTTCTCTGATGAGAGAATTACTTTAGATACTGAAGAAAAATCATCTGTAGAAGAATTTGATGAAGATTCATTGCACATGAGACAGTTGTTAAAAACTAAATTGATTGACATGGATTTATCAGTTAGGGCTTTAAACTGTTTAAAAGCTGCTGATGTAGATACTTTAGGCGATTTAGTTCAATTTAATAAAAATGACTTGTTGAAATTCAGAAATTTCGGTAAAAAATCGTTGACTGAATTAGATGAGTTAGTTGAAAACAAAGGGTTAAACTTCGGAATGAACGTTGCAGCCTATAAATTAGATAAGGAGTAAAAGAGACATGAGACACGGAAAGAAATTAAATCATTTAGGAAGAAAATCTGGCCACAGAAAGGCTATGCTTTCTAATATGGCATGCTCTCTTATCGAGCATAAAAAAATAAATACTACTGTAGCTAAAGCTAAAGCATTAAAACTTTATGTTGAGCCTTTGATTACAAAAGCTAAAACTGATTCTACTCATTCTCGAAGAACTGTATTTAGTTATTTGAAAAGCAAAGAAGCTGTAACTGAACTTTTTAGAGATGTAGCAGTTAAAGTTGCAGATAGACCAGGTGGTTATACCAGAATTTTAAAAACTGGCAACAGAATAGGTGATAATGCAGAGATGTGTTTAATTGAATTAGTTGACTACAACGATAACATGTTGAAAGATGTTAAGAAAAAAGCAACTTCTACAAGAAGAAGAAAACCTAGTGCTAAAAAAGCAGATGGTGTTACTGAAGTAGAAGTAAAAGATGTTGTAGAAAAAACTAAAGTTGTTGCAACTGAAGAACCTACAATTGAAGATTCAACAGAAAATACTGCTGAAGATACATCTAACGAAGAAGAGAAAAAAGATTAAGATTTGAAGTTTAATTTTTAGATAATAAGAAAAGGATAAAGTAATTTTACTTTATCCTTTTTTTTTGGATTATAAAATTGGTTTTTATGGGAGATTCTACAACTAAAGCTATCTTATTATTACAAGACGGAACCATATTTGAAGGGAAAGCAGCAGGATATATTGGTACTACAACTGGTGAAATCTGTTTTAATACCGGAATGACAGGTTACCAAGAAATTTTCACCGACCCGTCGTATTTTGGTCAAATTTTAGTTGCTACCACTTCTCATATTGGTAACTATGGGGTTTCTGAGAAAGAAGTTGAATCTAATCAAGTAAATATAGCAGGTTTAGTATGTAAAAAATTCTCTGAAGTTTATTCAAGAGCTGCAGCGGATTCATCATTGCAAGAATATTTTGAAAAAGATAAAATAGTTGGAATATCTGATGTTGATACCAGAGCTCTAGTTCGACATATTAGAGATAAAGGAGCTATGAATGCAATTATTTCATCTGAAATATTTGACATTAACGAACTTAAAAATAGGCTGAGCAAAGTTCCATCAATGAATGGACTAGAATTGTCTTCAAAAGTTTGTACCAAAGAAGCGTTCAATTTTGGAGATGAAAATTCAGCGTATAAAGTGGCAGTTTACGATTTTGGCGTAAAGAAAAACATTTTAAGATGTTTGGCAGATAGAGGTTGTTACTTGAAAGTTTTTCCAATGCATACTTCTTATGAAGAAATGATGGAATGGAATCCAGATGGTTTTATGTTGTCAAACGGACCTGGCGACCCATCTGTAATGAAGTTTCAAATAGATAATGTTGCTAAAATTGCAGCATCTGGATTACCCGTTTTTGGTATTTGTTTGGGACATCAAATTTTAGCCATTTCATGTGGACTAAAAACCTCAAAAATGCATAACGGGCACAGGGGTTGTAATCATCCAGTTTTAAATTTAATAACTGGGAAGGGCGAAATTACTTCTCAAAATCATGGATTTGTTGTAGAAATGGAATCTGCCAACAAGGACAATAATATTGAAGTTACACATCAACACTTAAACGATAAAACTTTAGCAGGGTTTAGATTAAAGGACAGAGCTATTTTTTCAGTTCAATATCACCCCGAATCTTCACCTGGACCACACGATTCGAGGTATTTATTCGACAGTTTTGTGGAAAATATCGTAAAATCTAAAAATCAAGTTTCCGTATAGAAATAGCTTCAAATTAGTTATCACTATTAGTATATTCTTTTTTACTAACTTTGCATCATGGAAAAGCAACAGGTAAAATGTTCATTTTGTGGACGACCAAAAGGTGAAGTGGATGTGATGATTGCTGGCGTTACTGGTCACATTTGTAATTTTTGTGTTACTCAAGCACAAACCATTGTTAAAGAAGAAGTTTCTGGAAAATCAAACAAAGACATTAATTCACAACTTCAGCTACTAAAACCCATCGAAATTAAAAATCATTTAGACGAATATGTTATTGGTCAAGACGAGGCAAAAAAAGTGTTGTCGGTGGCGGTATATAATCATTACAAAAGATTAAGCTACTCAATGAGTAGAAAAAATGACGAGGTAGAAATTGATAAATCAAACATTTTATTGGTTGGTGAAACTGGAACTGGAAAAACATTATTAGCAAAAACTATTGCCAGACTTTTACATGTTCCGTTTTGTATTGCCGACGCTACTATTTTAACCGAAGCCGGTTATGTTGGTGAAGATGTGGAAAGCATTTTAACGAGGCTTTTACAAGCTGCGGATTATGATGTAGAAGCTGCACAACGAGGAATTGTTTTTATTGATGAAATAGATAAAATTGCTCGTAAAAGTGACAATGCTTCTATTACACGAGATGTTTCTGGTGAAGGAGTTCAGCAAGCTTTATTGAAATTACTAGAAGGTTCAATAGTTAATGTTCCACCCCAAGGAGGAAGAAAACATCCGGAACAAAAATTAATTGCTATCGAAACCAAAAACGTACTGTTTATTTGCGGTGGTGCTTTTGATGGAATTCAGCGAAAAATTGCCAACCGATTACAGACTCAAGTTGTTGGTTATAAGTCTAAAGAAAGAGAAGAATATGACGAAGAAAATTTATTACAATACATTTCACCTCAAGATGTAAAAGCATTCGGATTAATTCCTGAATTAATTGGACGACTTCCTGTTTTATCTCACTTAATTCCTTTAGACAAAAGTGCGTTAAGAAGAATTTTAACGGAACCTAAAAATTCGATTATTAAACAATATGTTCAATTGTTTGAAATGGACGATATTAAATTGTCTTTTGATAAAGAAGTGCTAGATTTTATCGTTGAAAAAGCCATGGAATACAAACTTGGAGCTAGAGGTTTACGTTCAATTTGCGAAGCCATTATGCTCGATGCCATGTTTGAAATGCCTTCAGACAAATCGAACAAGGAATTTAAAATAACGTTGGATTTTGCTCAAGAGAAGTTTAAGAAAACTAAACTTTCTAGTTTAAAAGTAGCTTAATCACTCATTTTAATTGTAATAGAAACCTCTGTTCCAGCTACATTTTTGGCTTCATCATAAATTTGATAAGGTCCTTTTACAAAGCACGATTTATTGGTAATACGGTTAATTAAATTTATCCGGCTTTTTGTTAAATCCATACCTTTTGACACGTGTAATTGTTGTTTGTCCTGTTTTTCCTTTAAACTTGTTTCAATACCTACACCATTATCTTTTATGGTGATGATGAGGTTATCACTCTCTTTATAAATTTTTACTAAAATTTCGCCATGTTTTTTGGCAGGAAGAATGCCGTGCCAAATTGAATTTTCGATGTAAGGTTGCAATAACATGGAAGGTATTTTAACCGAACTCGACCTTAAACTTCCATCAATATCAATATTAAAATCAAATTTATCTTGAAACCGCATTTGTTCCAATTTTAAATAGAGTTCTATCCGTTCAATTTCATCATCCAATTCAATTTCATTTTCTAAGGTGCTGTCTAAATTTTTACGAACCAACTTTGCAAAACTTGTTAAGTATTTGTTTGCTGAAAGTTTGTCTTCCCGATTGATATAGTATTGAATAGAATTAAGGGCATTAAAAATGAAGTGACGGTTAAGACTTGCGTTTAATGCTTGTTGCTCCAAAGAAAGCATTTTAGCTTGATCAACAATAAGTTGTGTGGCTTGTTTTCTGTTAATTCCTTTTATGCGGAGTTCAATAATTAACCAAGTAATACCTGCTAAAAAAAGCACAACAAGAATGTAAAACCACCATCTAAACCAAAAAGGTGGGTTAATGGTAACGTTAAATTTTACAGGATTAGACCAGTTTTTCATATCAACCGATCCAGCAAGTTCAAAAGTATATTCTCCAAAAGGAATGTTAGAGTAGGTAACAAAAGTTGCTTTTGTAATAGGCTGCCAGTCTTCATCAAAGCCAATTAACCTAAATCTGAATCGAATTTTATCAGGACTTTTATGATAAATTCCATCAAAATCAAAGGTAAGGTGATTTTTATTGTAAGGCAAAACAAGGTTTTTGGGTAATTTATTTTGGTCAAATGCTGCGGTATATTTTTTCCAATCTTGTTGCTCAAAAAATAACCGTATCTCTTTTAAATTTATTTTAGGAACTTGTAATACTTCATTTTCTGGTTGAATCGAATGTTTTGTTAATCCTAAATTTGTTCCAAACCATAAATTATTTTTACTATCAATAAATACCGCATTTTGATTGCACTCCAAACTTTTTAACCCATCTAAATTTGAATATCGAATAAAGGAAGGTATTGAAATCTTTTCGACATTAAGTTGTTTTAAATGATAAAGCCCGTTGTTAGTACCAATCCATAATGAATTAAAATTGTCGAGTTTTAAAAAGTTAATGGTGTTCGATGAATAATCTTCAGCAATTAAAACAGGAAAAAATCTATTGTTTTTAAAGTAAGCTAACCCATTTTTTGTTCCCACCCAAATGGTGTTGTATTTATCTTTAACCAAACTCATTACACTGTTGTCTGGTAATCCGTTTTCAATGGTATATTTTACCTGAGTTTTGTTGGTAGGATTAAATTTTATTAAACCTTCGGCAGAACAAAGCCAAATGGTGGAGTTGTTTTCAATTACTATGGTTCTAATGTTGGTTGGTAATTTAT
>CAYJMI010000060.1:0-12559 GCA_964371285.1 uncultured Vicingus sp.
CACCAGGAACTAATAAAAAATTATTTGGCACAAGTTTTCTAATTTCTGTAAACATTTCAGGGCGAGTTGCTCCAACAACATACATTAAATTTTTGTCGTTACCCCAATTTTTGGATTGTTTCAATACTTTTTCGAAGAGTTTTTCATCGACACCTTCAAAAAACTGGAAATCGTCGGCTCCTTTATTTGATGTTAATGCTAAAAGTATCACCCATTTGTTTTTAAATTCCAAAAAAGGCATAACAGAATCTGCTCCCATGTATGGTGCAACAGTAACCGAATCAAAATGTAGATTTTCGAAAAACGCCTTAGCATACATACTTGATGTATTTCCTATATCACCTCTTTTTGCATCAGCAATGGTAAAAATTTCTTTTGGAATATACTCAATGGTTTTCTGCAAACTTTCCCAACCTTTGGAACCATACACTTCATAAAAAGCCAAATTTGGTTTATAAGCTACACACAAATCGTGAGTTGCATCAATAATTTGTTTGTTAAACTCAAAAATAGGATCTTTTTCTTTTAAAAGATGAATAGGAATTTTAGTTAAATCGGTATCTAAGCCAACACACAAAAACGACTGCTTTTTTTTAATTTGATTGATGATTTCTTGTTTTGTCATGAAATAATAAGTTTTTGGATATTATTCTATTTTTTTATAATCACGCATTTGTTTGGTTGGTTCTATAATGTTATAACCTTTCCAAATATCATCATTAAACTGGTCAACATAAATTATTTTAAAATTATTTTTTTGTTTAAAATCAATAAAGTTTTGATTAGTAATATCTTTATTGTTAAGAATTAACATTTCCACCGAACTTTCCTCTTTCACGGATAAATTTAATCTGACTTTGATTTCATTCAATTCTTTATCAATTAAAAACCGCTTCTTTTTCTTTAAAAGAGAAACGTTTCTATCAAAACTCATTTTGTTCCCGATTTTTTTTGCATAATATTTTAATTGATAATTGCCCTTATTTTTCTCAAAATATACAGAAACATCCATTTGATTTGCAGTATAACCAATACCTAATAAATGAATGTTTGTACCTGTTTTTCCTACGTCATAGTGATAATCTGCTTTAACCAATGCATACGTATCAATTGACACGTAAACTTTTCCAATAAATTTTCCGCCTTTTTTAGGGTTAAAGTTTATAATATAAACATCCTCTCCATTAATTTTTGTTCCACCAATAAGGGTATATTCATAATCACTGGTATGGTATAAAAAATCCCATTCATCTTTATCATTCAATAATTTTCTATAGCGTGTGTCAATTCGTTTTGCATAGTAATGAGTTGTATAATAATCATTTAACGAATCTTTCTTGGCAATGGAATCTTCTTCATTAACATCAACTTTTCCTCCAATAATTCCACTTTTAATTTTCCAATATTCATTTTCTTTAGTATTCTCAAAAATTTTCGTAAACATCTTTTCTAGCTCATCAAAATCTGCTAAACTTTTGTCTTTAAGACTCACTACTTTTATGGGATTAATTTTTACAGTGTCTTTATTGTTTTTTGAGAAATAAGCATCGCCTAAAAAATCGGTATAAGAAATGGAATGTCTGGGTATTTTTTTTTCCACTAACCGAGTCATCTTTTCATCTAATTGTGAAAAAGAGCTTTTTTGAAATTTAATATCAATATTACCTATATCAGAAATAAATCTTTGTCGGATAAACAGTTGTTTTTTCGATGTTGAAGCTTTATAGTTAGTGGCTTTGTTTTTTATTATTTTTTTTATAATATCTTCAGCATTATGATTATTGGCGAAAACGAAAAACTCACTTAAACTTACTATCTCTTCTTTTAAAAAAATTGGTAATCCGCTCTGTAATTCTTTAATTTCAACGCTTTTAGATTGATAACCAATGTAGTGGAAACTTATCGTATCAGTAACGTTTAATTCAACATTATTTATCGAAAAATAACCCGTTTCATTTGTTGTGGATCCTTTATCCTTATGTAAAACAATAACATTTGCGTAAGGTAGAGGTGCTTTTGTATCTTGATTAAGAAGAGTTCCTTCAATTTTTTTTACAAGTCCATTTGAATGATAAGTTATTTGAGCTATACCATTAAAAAATGACAATAGACTTATAAAAAAAGTTATAAAAAGTTTTTTGTACATTGATTAAATTTATACAATAACTCGCACATACTTACTTGTATTGTCTTGTTTAAGGATTTACTTCAACCCATAAATTCTGGTTATTAATTATTCAGTCAATCCAGCTTTTAATTTTTCTGTGTTTTCTGCCAATTTAAGTGAATTGATAATTTCTTCCATATCGCCTTCCATTATTGCCGAAAGATTATAAAGTGTTAAACCAATTCTATGGTCGGTTACTCTTCCTTGTGGGTAATTGTATGTTCTAATTTTTGCCGACCTATCGCCTGTTGATACCTGCGATTTACGTTCTGCAGCCCTTATCTTCTCTCTTTTTATAACTTCTGCTTCGTAAAGTCTCGAACGCAAAATTTTCATGGCAAGTTCTGCGTTTTTAATTTGAGAACGACCTTCCTGACACTCCACAACAACTCCTGTTGGGATATGTGTTAATCGAACCGCCGAATCGGTTGTATTAACGTGCTGACCCCCAGCTCCAGATGAACGAAAGACATCTCTTTTTATATCATCTTTTCTTATTTCGATGTCCACTTCTTCCGCTTCGGGTAAAACAGCAACCGTAACTGCCGAAGTATGCACTCTACCTTGTGATTCTGTTGCTGGTATTCGTTGAACTCGGTGTACACCTGATTCAAATTTCAAAATGCCATAGACACTTTCGCCTTCAACTGAAAAACCTACTTCTTTATAACCTCCTGCAGAACCTTCATTTACTGTTAAAACGTCTATCTTCCAACCTCTTCTTTCCATGTATCTGGTATACATTCTAAATAAATCTCCCACAAAGATACATGCTTCATCACCTCCTGTACCAGCTCTAATCTCAACTATTACATTTTTACTGTCCTCTTCGTCTTTTGGAATTAATAAAACTTTAACCTCTTCATCCATTTTATTTTTCTCTTGAATAAGCTCATCCAGTTCAGTTTTTGCCATGTCAAGAAATTCTTTATCTGTTTCGGTTCTAATAATTTCTTTAGAAGATTCTATATTTCCAATAACGTTTTTATATCTTTTATAAACTTCATTAATGACTAGTAACTCTTTGTATTCTTTGTTGAGTTTAATATAACGACTCATGTCAGAAACTACCTCAGGGTCAGTAATTTGTTCACTTACTTGATCAAATCGAATGTTAATTTGTTCTAATTTTTTTAATAAATCACTCATACATTATTTATAAATAAATTCACCGAATTCACTTTTTATAGTCAATTTTTTTTCTCCTTTGCTTTCTACTCTTCCTACAATTTGTGCGTCAACGTTAAATGATTTTGAAATAGAAATAATATCGTTTGCTATAGATTCATCAACGTACAATTCCATTCGGTGTCCCATGTTAAACACTTTATACATTTCTTTCCAATCAGTCCCTGATTCTGCTTTAATTAATCTAAATAAAGGAGGAACGTCAAATAAATTGTCTTTTATAATGTGTAAATCATCTACAAAATGTAAAATTTTGGTTTGTGCACCTCCGCTACAGTGAACCATGCCATCGATTTTACCTTTAAATTTATCTATAATTTCTTTTATAATAGGAGCATAAGTTCGAGTTGGCGACAAAACAAGTTTGCCAACATTTAATTCAACTCCATCAATTTTATCGGTTAGATTATATTTACCAGAATACACTAAATCTGATGGGACATTATTATCAAAAGTTTCGGGATATTTAGTTGCAATCGTTTTGTTAAACACATCATGTCGTGCAGAGGTTAATCCATTGCTTCCCATACCACCATTGTATGCTGTTTCATAAGTTGCTTTACCAAATGAAGCTAATCCAACAATTACATTACCTACTTTTATATTTGCATTGTTAATTACATCCGTTTTTTTCATTCGACAAGTTACGGTTGAGTCAACAATAATAGTCTTTACCAAATCGCCAACATCTGCTGTTTCACCACCTGTAGAGTAGATTCCAATTCCTAAATTTCTTAATTCTTCTAATATTTTTTCCGAGCCATTAATTATTTCTGACAATACTTCCCCAGTAATTAAGTTTTTGTTTCTTCCAATCGTGGAAGAAACTAATATATGGTCAATTGCACCAACACACAATAAATCATCAATGTTCATGATTAAAGCATCTTGGGCAATCCCTTTCCAAACAGAAATATCCCCTGTTTCTTTCCAATATGCATAAGCCAATGAAGATTTGGTGCCAGCACCGTCAGCGTGCATTACAATACAATGTTCCTCACTTCCTGTTAAATAATCGGGAATAATTTTACAAAATGCTTTTGGATACAATCCCTTATCAATTTTTTTAATGGCATTATGCACATCTTCTTTTGATGCCGAAACTCCCCGTTGTAAATACCTTTCTTTTGAATTCATTTTTTTCTAAATTGTATAAACAAAAAAAGCATCCGTCGGCTGACGGATGCTTTTTATATTATGTATTTAATCTAATTAGTAGATGATTCTGGTGCTTTAGGCACGTAATCATCTCTTAACACTTTAAAGTCAGTTCTTCTATTTTTTTGGTGTGCGGCTTCTTTTTCTTCTTCAGATTTAAGCGTATTAATATATTTTTCATTTAATAATGTTCCATCTTGCATATTTAATGGTTCTAATTCACCCATACCTTTTGCAACTATTCTATCAGCAGCAACACCTTTCTCATTAACTAAATAGTCAACACACGATTGAGCTCTTCGTTGAGAAAGTTTTTCATTATAAGCATCTTTACCTCTAAAATCGGTATGAGATCTTAATTGAATAACAATGTTTGGATTGTCAACCATAATGTTATATAAGTAATTCAATGAATCTTTCGATTCTGGTAATAAATCTGCACTATTATAAGCATACAAAATTAAAGGTAATTTAATAGGTCCTTGCATTGGTTGTAATTCATATTCATGAAAGAAATTCATTGATGCTTCTTGACCTACCGTTGTTTCTTTTCCTTTTGCCGATAAATACTTTTCTTTTTCAACTACTAAAGAATATGAAGTATTTGCATTAATGTATCTAGCTGCTCCATTTTCTTTAAAAGAAAAAGCTCCTTTATCATCAGTTAAAACTTCAGCTGACAAACCATCAGTTCCTATTATTTTAACTTTTGCACCTGCAATTGGTTTTTGTGATTCAATATCTCTAACTACACCCTCCAGAGCAAATATAATTTCTGGTGTATAAAACTCCCAAATATCATCGCCACCTTTTCCTCCAGATCTACTAGTTGTAAACATACCTCTGTTTTTAGCATCTTCAAAAACAATTCCGAAATCATTAGCTTCAGAATTCATAGGAGCTTTTAAATTTTCTGGATTTCCCCATTGATTAATTCCTTTACTTTTTGCTTTATATAAATCTAAACCACCCATTCCTGGTAATCCATTTGATGAAAAATATAATTCTCCATTATCTCTAATGTAAGGAAACATTTCATCTCCAACAGTATTAATCTCAGCACCAAGGTTAGTTGGCTCAGACCATTTTTTTGCTTTTGCATCATAAGTAATATACCATAAATCTTTTCCTCCTTGTCCGCCAGGAATATCTGAAGCAAAAACTAATGTTTTATCATCATCAGAAATTGCAGGATGACCGACAGTAAAAGTATCTTGAGCAACAGCAATTAATTCTGGCTCTCCCCAATTTTGACCTGATTTGCTGGCTGTATATACACTACAACCCATTACGCCTTTTGCTTGTACACCACAACGTGTAAAATAAATAATTGATTTTTTAGAATTTAAACAAGCAGATCCTTCACTTGCTGGTGAATTAACTGTGGCGTTTAGTAATGCAGGAGTACTCCATTTACCTTTATTATCTCTTTTAGAAAAATAGATGTCGTCGAAATTCATTCCCGTAACATCAGAAACTTCTGTTCCAGTTGAACCTTGACGGGTTGAAGTAAAATAAATTTCATCACCTTTTTTACTTGAAAAAATAGGAGAGAAATCATAATCTTCAGAATTTAATAAAGGAAGAGGATTTACCACAGTTTTTGCTGGGTTGTCTTTCCACTCTTTAGCATCTGTACAAGATTTAATTCCTTCATCAGCTCTTTTATCACCAGGTTTCGCAGCCTTAAATTTATTGTACTCAACAATTGCTTCCTCGTATTTTCCTTGAGATTTATAGATATCCGCCAAGTATAAAATAGCGATAGGGTCATCGTATTTTGCAGTAATAGCTTTACTATACCAAACTGCTGCTTGCGTACCATCTTCTTTTAACCGATAACATTCAGCTATTTTAAAAAGAATTTCAGACTTTACCTCTTTACTTTTTTCTTTAGTATAGGCTTTTTTATACAAATCAATGGCTTGATAATATTTTAAGCCACTAAAAGACACATCTGCTTCTAACTTGTAATTTTTTTGAGCACTTAACGAAAGGCTAAAAAGCAATGCTATAGCCAGTAAATTTAAATATTTGGTTGTTTTCATATAATTATTCGTCGTTTTTTTTGAATAGAGTTTGGCTAAAGTAAATAATTCTTTTTATTAAACAAAAAAATGTTTATCAAATTTTAACCATTCTTTAATTTTAACTTGAAATAGTTAAAAAAAGTTATTTAGTAAATAAAATTTCTCTTAATTTAGGTAAAGGCCAAAACTCATCATCTATCAATAATTCTAATTTATCAGAATGATATTTGATTTTTTGGAAATAAGGTTTTACTTTATCACAATATGCAAAAGCTTTTTCTTCAGCATGTTCAAATTTATTTGCTTTTTTTCGTTCAACCAACATCAAATCACAATTATTTTTTAAGTCATTAATATGAGTTGAAGTTTCTTCCAAAATTTGGTATTGAGTTGCAGCCATTTTTTTAGCGGTTGCCCCGAAAATATCAACCATACCTTTTATATTCGCTATTAATGTATTTTGATATTTTATTGCAGATGGAAGAATATGATTTAAGGATAAGTCTCCTAAAATTCTAGCTTCTATTTGAAGTTTTAAAATATAGTTTTCTAATTCAATTTCATGTCTGGCCTCCATTTCTATTGGAGATAAAACACCTAACTCATTAAATAAATCAATTGTTTTTTTATCTTTCATTACAGCTAAAGCTCGTGGAGTATCTTTTAAATTAGACAAGCCTCTTTTTTCAGCTTCTTTTATCCATTCATCACCATAACCATTCCCTTCAAATCTTATTTTTTTAGATTCTTTGATTAATTTTTGAAGTTCTTTTAAAATGGCTTCGTCTTTTTTCTCTCCTTTATTAATACGAGCATCGACAGATTTTTTAAACACCATCAATTGTTTTGCTACGATAACATTTAAAGCAATCATTGCAGAGCCACAGTTTGCAGAAGAACCAACTGCTCTAAATTCAAATTTATTACCTGTAAAAGCAAACGGTGAAGTTCTATTTCTATCCGTATTATCTAATAAAATTTGAGGTATTTTGCCTATACTTAATTTTAGTTCAGTTTTGTCTTCTGGAGTCATTTTTCCAGCCTTAACGCTTTTTTCCAAATTATCAAGCATTTGAGTTAATTGAGAGCCTATAAAAACAGAAACTATTGCTGGAGGAGCTTCGTTTGCACCAAGTCTATGATCATTTCCCGCAGAAGCTATACTTGACCTTAAGATATCAGCATTATCGTGAATTGCTTTTATCGTATTAACAAAAAATGTTAAAAACCGTAAATTAGTTTTAGGGTTTTTACCAGGAGCTAATAAATTAATACCAGTATTTGTTGTTAACGACCAATTGTTGTGTTTTCCAGAACCATTCAAAGAAGGAAATGGTTTTTCGTGTAGTAGAATTCTATAGTCATGTTTTCTAGCTACTTTTTCTAACAAATCCATTAATAATAAATTATGGTCGTTAGCAAGATTGGCTTCTTCAAACATTGGAGCACATTCAAATTGGTTAGGAGCTACCTCGTTATGCCTAGTAGTTACAGGTATTCCTAATTTAAGGGCTTCAATTTCATATTCTTTCATAAATGCACTAATTCTATCTGGAATTGAACCAAAATAATGATCATCAAGTTGTTGCCCCTTAGCTGGATTGTGTCCAACTAAAGCTCTACCTGTCATCATAATATCAGGTCTTGCATAGAAAAGGGCTTTATCTATTAAAAAGTATTCTTGCTCCCAACCTAATGAAACGTTTACCTTAGTAACATCTTTTTCAAAATATTGACAAACATCTGTAGCAGCTTTATCCATACTATGAAGAGCTTTTAATAAGGGCATTTTAAAATCCAATGCTTCTCCAGTATATGCGATAAAAATGGTCGGGATACATAGTGTACCACTAATAATAAATGCGGGTGAAGTTGGATCCCAAGCTGTATATCCTCTGGCTTCAAAAGTATTTCTTATTCCTCCATTTGGAAAACTTGATGCATCTGGTTCTTGTTGCACCAAATTGGCACCATCAAATTTTTCAATGGCACGACCACCCGAAATTGGACTAAAAAATGAATCATGTTTTTCGGCAGTACTTCCTGTTAAGGGTTGAAACCAATGTGTATAATGAGTAACATTTTTAGTTAAAGCCCAATCTTTCATTGATGATGCAACTTGACTAGCCAATTCTCTATCTAGAGTCACACCTTCTTCTATTGTTTTTATTAAACTTTTATATGCTTCATTAGGCAGGTACTCACGCATTACTTCTTGAGTAAACACATTTGTAGAATAATACAAAGAAGCTTTGTTTGCTGGATATTCAATTTTTTTTGGTGATCTAGAAAGTGCTTCTGATAAAGCTTGAAATCTAATTGTTGCCATGTTTTAAATAATTTTTATATTTTATTGCAAAAATAATTCAAAAAATGAAATATTTATTAAAAATCAGTATAATATTTATTAACACCCCATTAAAAAACACCTTATTTTTTAAAATAATTGTTTTTTTAGTGATAAATACACAAAAAAAGACCCCTAATGTTAATTAGGAGTCTTTTTTGTGAATATTTATATTTTTAGCTATGGCTTTTGAATTTTTATTTCAACTTTCATGTTCTCAGCTTTCTCTTTACCAGTTGCTACGCCTTGAATTGCTTTAATAATTCGTTCTTTAGCTACTCCCTTTGATACTAAGTATTTATAAACAACACCTACTCGTTTACCATCTAATTTATCTTCATCTTTTTCCGATTCATCAATAAAACCATCCAGTAAGACGGTGTCTTTAGGGTTTGTTTTTAAATAAATGATAAGATTGTCTAGTTTTTTTACAACATCAGTAGAAATCACATCTTTTTTCGCCTCAAAAAATAAGTTGAGGATATCAATTGATGCAACAGTTTTTGTAGTTAAGCTACTTCCATCAGAATCAATAATTTTAACTTTATTAGGCTCACCTGTTAAATCACTTTTAAAAGTTTTATTAGTTGTTTCCATGTCATCTACTCCAGGTATAAAATCACAATCACATTTTTCAACTTCACTAGCAGGCAATACAATAATATTATCTATATAATAATAGGCATCATTAGTTTGTGGAGAATTATAACCTTGTGGTCTTTTAACTTTGCCAATTTTCAGGTTGGGTTCAAGTGTGAAATTTCCAATGGTCAAATATTCTTCACCACCTTTAGCTTTGAATTTAGCACAAACTGCTGTCCAAGAATATTGTTGGTCGTAAACCTTTAATCTTCTACTCACAATCTGAGGTTCAAATTGAAGAATGTCATTATTATTGGCAGCAACAGCGTCATTTGACAAGTAAGCACCTAAATGATTACATGCAAATTTTGATAAATCGGCCAAACTAACATGAAAAGTTACACAGTATTCAATATCCTCTTGCAATGGTTCTGTTAATTTAACCTGTAAATAACTTCTAGGTACTTTTCCTTTAGGACTATAAGCTAATATTCCTGCAAAATTATCACCAACCATAGGTTCTTCTGCTCCATATGGATTTCCAGCTATATTAATTTCTGGGTTTTTTGTTTTTTTAATATATAAGTCTGCTTGTGTAAGGGTTGGCGAAATCCATGGTTCAGCCATATTAATCTGACCCTTCTCTTTTAATTTTTTCCCTACTGTATTAAAATCATGATTAGGAATGAAATTGGTTTGAGCATTTATAAATGAAGAAAATAAGAGTAGGACTATTATGTATAAATTTTTCATAAAAAAAATAAATTTGTTTTTAAATAATTGAATATCAAAATTCACACCGAAAGTACAAATTTTAGATTGAAAATAAAAAAGGAAATAAAAAAAGCCACTTAAAAAAGTGGCTTTTAATAAAAATAGTATTGTTAATTAATTGTTTTTCCAAAGAAATTATTCTGAATCAGCTCTTCCATCAACATTCTTTTTCCATTATAAAAAGGTGTTATCCAAGCATCTTTTTGTCCTGATTTTATAATTTTTTGTCTTAAAACTTCAGCTTCTGCAATAGTTGTATATACTCCTTGAGTAAATCGTGTTATTGCATCAGGATAATCTTTAACAACAGGTTCTCCATATTTTTTTAAATGATTCC
This sequence comes from uncultured Vicingus sp., assembly GCA_964371285.1. Lineage (GTDB taxonomy): Bacteria > Bacteroidota > Bacteroidia > Flavobacteriales_E > Vicingaceae > Vicingus. The sequence goes on from CAYJMI010000060.1 coordinate 10,584, forward strand.
ATTTGTAATTTTTAGGGAAACGATAAGCAGCAATTTGAACTCTAAATTCAAGACCAGCAGCACAAGATTTTCCGCCAGTTGCAATTAATTTATTATAAATAGTTTTATCATTTAAATCTTTACCAACGAAAAAAGAAAAGTCAATAAATGCTTCATTACATGGACCAGTTTGAGCTACTGCTTTAGGCTCTATTATCCCTAACTCTTCTTTTTGTCTATCATTTAATTCAGTTAATTTTTTACGTTGACCAAAAACAAACACTGTTACAAAAGCATCTTCAGCTGCTTTTTCTTTTGAAGTAACCATTTGTCTAAAACTTTCAGCTTGTTCTAAGGTTTCAAACGGTCCGAAGGTATATCTTGTTATACCATCAGGATATGTTTTCGCCGTTATTTTTCCATATTTTTCAAGATATCCCAGTTTAAAATCGTTGGTATCTGTAACTGCACCTACTTCAACTTTAAACGTTAAGCCTGCAATATTTTTTCCTCCAGCATCTTCTAAATTTTTACTCTTCTCAAGATTTACATCTTCGTTTTTTACTAAATCGGTTGCAGTATTTTTAGTGACTTCAGTATTATCTACCTTTTCAACTCCTGTTAGTTGATCATGAATAGTAACATCTTTTAAAAAGTCAGTTCTTGAATAATTTTTAGAATAATATTGTTTAACTGTTTTTTCTTGACCATTATCATTAATTTTAACAGTAAGCGGTTCTAAAGTCGGATCTGATTTAATTAATTGCTGACGAGCTATTTCTGCAGCTAACAATGATTTGTATGGTCCAACCATGGTTTTTGTTGTTCCATCAGGATAAGAAACTTGTTTGGTTGGAACTTCAGTTAGTTTATTTTCTTTACCAACAGGTGCTTCTACAAAATATTCAATTCCATCCAGTTGGATTTCGCCTTCTTCTTTCAATATTTTTTTATAAACCATTTCTTCATAGCCTTCTTTTGTACTCTCCTTTCTGTATTTATCAATTTGATTGTCAATTTTTCCTTGTAAAGCATTTTCATTAGAATTTGCAATATCTGTTACAGCTTGATTGGAACCAAAATTGAAATCATGTTCCACCTGAACATAGGTTTCTAAAGATTGCACATCTATATAATCTATTTTAGTATCTTCCCCTTCAACCTCAATGGCAATTTTATATTTATTTCCAGGTGTTAATGCTAACATATATTTTCCTGAAGAAGAATTTGATTTAAACTTACCTTCCAAATTACCAGTAGCTGCATTTGTAACTGTAATATCGGCTTCTACAGGTTTATTATCTTTATTAACAACTCCAACTACTAACGCCAATATTGGCCTTTTACCAAAATGACCTGGACTCACTGTGTAAACATCGTGTGTTCCATTTTCGCTTCTACCAGCGGTTGAGTAATACCCTGTTTTAGCATCAGCTGATAACACATAATACCTGTCATCATCAATGGTATTAATAGGGTAGCCAATATTAATAGGCTCGTCCCAACCATCATCATTCAAATAAGTATAAAAAATATCGTATCCACCCATACTATTATGCCCTTTAGAACTGTAATACATTGTTCTTCTATCAGGATGGATAAAGGGAGCATCATCATCGTATTTTGTATTTATTACTGGCCCTAAATTTTTAATATTTCCCCAAGAATCATCTGGCATTAGTTCAGCAACATATAAATCTCTATCACCGAAACCACCTTCTCTATTACTAGAAAAATAAAGCTTTTTTCCATCACTTGTTAAACTTGCACTACCTTCCCAAGAAGCGGTATTAACATCACCTTTTAATTTTTCTGGTTTAGTCCAACTATCTCCATTTAATGTACTACTATATATATCACCATTATCAGTTTTTGTGCTTTTGTAGATGAATAATTCTTGACCATCAACTGAAAGAGCTATACTTGCATCATGTCCGTTTGTGTTAATATTATCTCCTAAACTCTCTGGCTCTAACCAACTATTGCCTATTTTATAT
>CAYJMI010000060.1:12586-22167 GCA_964371285.1 uncultured Vicingus sp.
CATGATATCTTCATAATATTCACCTCTTGGGTCTGGTTTGCCAGATTTATCCATTAACCCACCTTTACTTCTATCGCCACGATAAGTATATATTAGCATGGTTTCATCTGAGGTTATTACTGGAACATATTCAGAATGTTCAGTATTTATAGGAGAACCAATATTTACAATGTCAACCACTAGACTATCATTAGTAAATTTCTCTGCATTTTGACAATAAATAATGTTCTGTCTTGCCTTAGCTTTTTGTTCATCAGATAAATTCACATCAGACATATAGGTTTGATATGTCTCAATGGCTTTTTGAAAATCTCTATTTACAGCATAAGCACGAGCTAAATAAAAATGTACTTCATTAAATGTTGGATTTTTTTCTTTTACTTCTAAAAGTATTGATAATGCTAGATCTTTTTTATTTCTAAAATAGGTGTAACAAATACCCTCCATTAATCGATAATATGGATCGCTAGGTTTGTTTTTTGATAATTCCTCAAACAATTCTAAAGCTTTAGGTATGTTTTGCTGTTCATCATCAAAATAAAAAGCTTCTGCTTTTTGCAACTTTTCCTTTTCATCTTTACTTGTTAATGTATTTTGGGCATTTAAAATGCTAGTTGTTAAAAACATTAACAAGAACATTTGAATGTAAAAATTATTTTTAATCATTTTATTATCAGGATTATAAATTTATTCGAAACTAAAGTACCCTAAATACCATTACACACTTATTAACAATTTACACACTTATTAACCGAGTTATTAACACCTGTAAACTGAATTATACCGCTGCTGTTTGAATGCACAAAAAAAAGTAGCGGTATAACTGGTTCTAAGTAGTTTTGCTATTGTAAACTCACTAAGAATCAGTATAAATGAATTACCTTTGTTTTTTTTATTTGGAAATGGAATATAATTTATACAAACTTGAGAATGGAATTCGAATTGTTCATAAACCAATTTCAGGAAAAATAGCACATTGTGGATTTATAATTAATACGGGTAGTAGGGATGAATTGTTAGAAGAAAATGGGATTGCTCATTTTATTGAACATACCATTTTTAAAGGGACGGTAAAAAGAAAAGCTCATCATATTTTGAATAGAATTGATAGCGTTGGGGGTGAAATTAATGCTTACACTACAAAAGAAAAAACTTGTGTTTACGCATCATTTGTGGTTGATTATTTTGAACGTGCAACTGAATTACTTTCTGACATATTAATAAATTCTACATTTCCAGACAAAGAAATTGAAAAAGAAAAGGATGTAATTATTGATGAAATTCATTCTTATCAGGATACTCCTTTTGAGCAAATTTATGACGATTTTGAAGAGCTTGTTTTTTGTAATCATTCTTTAGGAATGAACATTTTAGGAACAGAGGAAAGTGTAAATAAAATTGACAGAAATGCAATTCTTGACTTTATAAATAGAAATTATGCTACCAATCAAATTGTCTTCAGCATTATTGGAGATGTTTCCGAAAAAAAAATTAAACAGATTTCAAAAAAATATCTTGAGAATATTCCTTCAAAAATAAAGCCTTTGATAAGAGTTGACTTTAATGATTATAAACCATTTCGAAAAAGTATAGAAAAAGATAACTATCAGTCACATTGTATAGTAGGCAATTTAGCTTATGGAGCAACCGATAAAAAAAAACCAGGGTTTATTCTCTTAAACAATATATTGGGCGGACCGGCTATGAATAGTAGATTAAACATGACTATTCGTGAAAAATATGGATATGCTTATTCAATAGAATCGAGTTATACCAGTTATACCAATACTGGTATTTTTAGTATCTATTTAGGAACCGATCAAAAAAATATCAATAAATCAATTGATTTAACATTAAAAGAACTAAAAAAATTAAGAGACACCAAATTTTCTACTATTCAACTTCATCGGGCTAAAGTTCAACTACTTGGTCAAATAACTTTGTCAGAAGAGAACAATGCAAACATTATGCTTGGTATAGGTAAAAGTTTATTGAATTATGGAAAAGTAGATAGCCTTGAAGAAGTTTATGAAAAGATAAACAGAATAAGTGCGAACGACCTTTTAGAAATTTCGAATGAAGTGTTTAATGAAAAACAATTAAGTACTTTAATTTACTCTTCAAAAAAATAATAAGATATGAATTTTTTACCAGAAGACCTAGATAATTATATCAATTTACATTGTGAAGAAGAACCTGAATTATTAAAAGAACTTAATCACGAAACATGGGAAAAAGTAATTAATCCTAGAATGTTATCTGGACATGTTCAAGGAAGAGTATTGAGCATGATAAGCCACATGATAAAACCTTTAAACATTTTAGAAATAGGTACTTATACTGGGTATTCTGCAATTTGTTTGGCTGAAGGTTTAGAACAAAATGGCACAATAGATACGATAGATATTAATGAAGAATTGGAATCTATTGCTAAAAAATATTTTGTTAAAGCAGGAATTGAAAATAAAATAAATAGTTGGTTTGGAGATGCTAAAAATATTATCCCCACATTAAATAAAAAATATGATTTGGTTTTTATTGATGCAGACAAGATAAATTATAGTGTTTATTTTGATTTAGTTTTTGATAAAATAAATGTAGGTGGATTCATCATCGTTGATAATGTTTTATGGAGTGGTAAGGTGATACAGGAATTAAAGCCAGAAGACATGGATACTAAAGCTATTGTGACATTTAATGAAAAAATACAAGAAGATAAAAGAGTACAAAATGTAATCTTGCCAGTTAGAGATGGATTGATGATGATTAGAAAGATATACTGAATGTAAGTAGATTTGCGAAGCAAAGATGCCATACAGTCAGTAATGCTGAGCGAATAAATTTGAATCAGCCAATTGACGGACTCATTCAGTCGATGTATAAATTAAAAATGGAGTACATTAAAAAAGAGAAGCCTAATAATGTACTTAAAATAATAGGTACAAGAATGATATACTTTGTTTTATACGGTTGAAGTAATAAATATCTCAAAAGCAAAATAAATATTGCGAATAGTGGATATCCTATCAGGACTATAAAAAACCAGTTTTCCATATTTGTATTTTGCCAAATTATATAAATTACAGGTGTTATAAAATGATTAACATCATAACGAGAAAGTCAATAAATATGATTATGTTTTCGTGGAACTCAGAGTTTTTATAAAAACTGTTTAATTACTTGTTGACTTATAGCATAAAATCAATTAACTTCGAAAAAATTTATTGTTATTCAACTACTCAATAAAATAATAATTTTCATCGCATTTATTTTAATGACCTGGGATTGTTTTGCTCAAAAAATTGGAGTGGTAATGAGTGGTGGTGGGGCAAGTGGAATTACTCATATAGGTGTTTTAAAAGCCTTAGAAGAAAATGAAATTCCAATTGATTATATTAGTGGAACTTCAATTGGGGCATTGGTTGGTGCATTTTATGCATCTGGATATTCTCCTGAAGAAATGGAAATAATATTTACTTCTAATGAATTTAAAGATTGGGCCTCGGGTGTTTTAGATAATGATTATTCATATCACCTCAGAAAAAAAGAAGTTGATGCTTCTATGGTCACATTTAAACTATCTTTAGACACGGTTTGGGAAGCAAATTTACCTACCAGTATTGTCTCCTCTGAAGCAATAAATTTTGGATTAATGTCATACTTGTCGTCATCAATTTCTGCTGCTGACGAAAATTTTGATAACTTGTTTATTCCATTTAGATGCGTTGCTTCAGATGTTATTTCAAAAAAAGAAGTAGTTTTTGATTCGGGGAAATTAGCATTAGCAGTTCGGGCATCAATGTCATATCCCTTATATTTAAAACCAGTAGCATATAATAACATGCTACTCTTTGATGGGGGGCTTTACAATAATTTTCCTTCCGACGTAATGTATAACGAATTCTCACCTGATTATATCATTGGCAGTAATGTATCCTATAATTTTGATGTACCTGATGAAGATAACATCGTATCTCAATTTAAAGCTATAGTTGCTGTTCAAACGGATTATTCAATTCCTTGTGAGTATGGAATGATAATAAACCCAAATACTGGTGATTTTGCTACTTTTAACTTTAACAATAATAAGGAATTAATAAAAATTGGTTACGATGCAACTATTGCAGTTATTGATTCCATAAAACAGAACATTAATACATTTATAACAAAAGATGCAATAAATTATAAACGTAAACAATATAGGAGTGGGTTGCCAAAGCTAGTATTTAATAAAGTAGTAGTTTCAGGCCTGAATAAATCACAAAATCATTACATTGAAAAATCGATACGGTTAAATAAAGACACCTTTAGTTTAAGTGAAATACAGCATGAATATATAAAACTATTATCTGATGATAAAATAAAATCACTCTATCCGGAAGCAGAATACGATAGCTTGACGAGCTTTTTTACCCTGAAATTAAGAGCAAAAAAAGAACGTGATTTGTTTGTCTCATTTGGTGGGTTATTTTCTTCAAGACCAATCAACGAAGGATTCATCGGGTTAAAATATAATTTTTTGGGAAAAACAGCCGTTACACTAATGGCTAATTCATATTTTGGAAGGCTACATAATTCAATTATGGTAGGTGCAAGGATGGATATACCTTTTAAAATTCCTTTTTATTGGCAAACTAATTTTAACATAAGTAATTGGGATTATTTTAAAAGTAATAATAATTTTTTTGAAGATATAAAACCCTCTTTTTTAATTTATAAAGATAAATACCTAAAAACTGAAATAGGACTTCCAGTTTTTTATAAAGGTAAATTAATGTTTGAAGGGAATATTGGAGAAATAACCAACGAATATTATCAAACCAAGCAATTTATTTCAACTGACACTACTGATAAAACATATTTTAAAAACATAATGGGCGGAATCCATTTGGAACGAAATTCGCTTGATAAACCACAATATGCATCATCTGGTAGTTATTTTTCTTTAAAATACAAATACATTAAAGGTGAGGAAAACACAATTTTAGGTTCAACATCTTATGATTCATTAGATTATAAAAACGTTGTGGAATGGGGACAAATCAAATTAAAATACGACCAATACTTTAATGGTAAAAGAAGAATAAAGTTTGGAATATCACTAGAGGGGGCATACTCACAACAGCCTTTCTTTAGTAATTATTCAGCATCAATTTTAACAGCACCTGCTTTTCAGCCTATACCAGAAACTCGAACATTATTTCAACCCAATTTACGAGCTTATACTTATATCGCTGGCGGAATAAAAAACATTTATTCTTTATTTAATAAATTTCAATTAAGGCTAGAAGTTTTCGCATTTCAACCTTATCAAACTATTTTGCCAACCATTGAGAATAAAGCAGAATACAGTACCATTTGGTCTCGTACTCAATACATAGGTTCGGCATCATTGGTTTATTATACTCCAATTGGGCCAATGGCATTAAATGTTAATTATTATGACGAAACAGATAGCCCATGGAGCGTAATGTTCCATTTTGGATTTATCATTTTTAACAAGAAAAGTTTAGATTAGCCTAAAATGTATCGCAGTTTTTACACAATTCTATTTCCGATTTTCGTCGTTTAAACATTAATTCTAACCAACTTCTTCTGAGTTTAGAATTATAAATATTGAATAAATTATCGTTGTTAATATTGCCTACAACTCCTTTCGAATTCAAATCAACACAACAAACACTAACATCGCCATTTGGTAAAAATACCAACTGGTGCATTAATAAACCACAACCAATTTTGTGAGGTTTATTTTTACTGTTCGAAGAATCTCCTTCAATATCAACTTCTCCAGCCCATGTATGAGGGTGTCTCAATTCATAGCGGTCAACCATATTTAATACTTCCACAAACTGTTTGTCCATCCAATCTGTTTGTAATGGATTTTTTGAATCAATAACCGAAATAATGTTGGTTTTAATTGGATTGTCTTGTTTTTTATTTTCTTCACAAAAGAATTTGATATTTTTATAAAAAACATCCCATTTTGCACGAACCCGCATTTCTTCAAATCTTTCAGGGCTTCCGCCATCCATGCTAAATTCCATTACATCAATAGCTCGACTGTTTAAAATTTCAACTGTTTTTTTTTCGTTTAAAGGCGTTGCATTGGTTAAAAGATGAACTATTGGAAATTTTTGGTGATTGTTTTCAGAAATATCTTTGTATGCTTTAATAATTCCTAAAAGTTCTCCAATTTCAGGGTGTAAAAGTGTTTCCCCGCCATTGTGTAAATGAATAACTTCAACTTTTCTAAATCTTTTATCTTTAATCAGATTGCTGAAAAATTTCTCCAAAAGTTCGGGTGTAATCCTGATTTTCGGTTTATCGTGGTCGAGTGAACAAAAAGAACAACGTAAATTACAATAGCTTATAAATTCAATATTTATTTCTCGGATGGTAGATGTTGATTTTATAAAGTTCCATTTGTAGTAAAATAAGTAGTTCTTTACAAAAAACATTCCTTGTAAAAATTCTAAAACTTTCCATAAAAACGTGCCTTTTTTTAAGTTTCTAACAAAAAAATCACGTACCTTGATTAGCATAATTTGATGTATCTGTAATAAAAGGCTAAAATACTTTCAATAAAAGAAGTTTATTCTGACATTTGTCATTAATAAGCACAAAGTTAGTAAAATAGAAACATTAAAATATTTGCCAAATTATTTGTGGGTAAATAAAAAAAGTATATTTTTGCAGTCCAAATTTTTTTGAAGAAAGACTAAAACAAACGCAAAATGAAAAGAACATTTCAACCATCGGTAAGAAAAAGAAGAAACAAACACGGTTTCATGAGTAGAATGGAATCTGCTAATGGCAGAAAAGTTTTAGCTAGAAGAAGAGCAAAAGGAAGAAAAAAACTTACAGTGTCTGACGAGTTCAAACACAGAAAGTAATGATATAGGTTAGATTTAAAGGAAGCAATTAGCTTCCTTTTTTTTTGAACAAAATTTTGTGTTTTGTTGAAAAGTTAACCTAGATAAATAAGGCTAATTAAACTAATTTTGAATCCGAAATAAACCCCGATAGCTATCGGGGTCAAAACCAACAAAATATGCCAAAAGACAATAGTATCAAACATGTTTTAATTATCGGTAGCGGTCCTATTGTTATTGGTCAGGCTTGTGAGTTCGACTACGCAGGTTCTCAAGCTTCACGTTCATTAAGAGAAGAAGGAATTGAGGTTACTTTAATCAACTCCAATCCTGCAACTATTATGACAGACAAGGTGGTCGCTGACAATATTTATTTAAAACCATTGGAAGTTGAGTCGATTGAGCAGATTTTAAAAAATCATAAAATTGATGCCGTATTGCCAACCATGGGCGGACAAACTGCTCTTAACCTTGCTATGAAGTGTGATGAAATTGGCTTGTGGGAAGAATACGGAGTTAGAATTATTGGGGTTGATATTGCTGCTATTGAAATTACCGAAAACAGAGAATCGTTTAGAAAACTAATGTTGAAAATTGGTGTGCCGATGGCTCCACAAGAAACAGCAAAATCATTTTTAGAAGGTAAAGAAATTGCTCAGAAATTTGGATTTCCTTTGTGTATCCGAGCTTCTTTTACGCTCGGTGGAACCGGTGCTGCTGTTGTACATACCGAAGGTGAGTTTGATAAATTGTTGGATAGTGGATTACACAAATCGCCTATTCATGAGGTAATGATTGATAAAGCCTTGTTGGGTTGGAAAGAATTTGAATTAGAATTGCTGAGAGATAAAAACGATAACGTAGTTATTATTTGTTCTATTGAAAATATGGATCCTATGGGAATTCATACAGGAGATTCGATTACCGTTGCTCCTGCCATGACCTTATCTGACAGAACCTATCAAAAAATGCGTGACATGGCAATAAAAATGATGCGTTCCATTGGCGATTTTGCCGGAGGTTGCAACGTTCAATTTGCTGTTAGTCCCGATGAAAATGAAGATATTATTGCCATCGAAATCAACCCTAGAGTTTCTCGTTCATCTGCCCTAGCGTCTAAAGCAACCGGCTATCCCATTGCAAAAATTGCTTCAAAATTGGCTATTGGTTATTATTTAACGGAGTTGGATAATCAAATTACCAAATCTACTTCGGCTTATTTCGAACCTACTTTAGATTATGTTATTGTAAAAATACCGCGTTGGAATTTCGATAAATTTAAAGGAGCCGACCGTGAATTAGGCTTACAAATGAAATCGGTTGGAGAGGTAATGGGTATTGGACGTTCGTTTCAGGAGGCATTACAGAAAGCTTGTCAGAGTTTAGAAATTAACCGCAATGGTATTGGTGCCGACGGTAAAGAATTAACCAACCAAGATGCTATTTTAAAAAGCTTAGAAAAACCTAGTTGGGACAGACTTTTTCATATTTATGATGCCATAAAATTGGGTATTCCGTTTAAAACCATTTTTGAAAAAACTAAAATTGACGTTTGGTTTTTAAAACAAATTGAAGACTTGTTAAAACTCGAACGTAAAATTTCGAAATACACGTTAGATACTTTACCAAAAGACTTGCTTTACGAAGCCAAACAAAAAGGCTATGCCGACAGGCAAATTGCTCACATGTTAAAATGTTTAGAAAGCGAAGTGTTTAATAAACGAACCAAAGAGTTTAACATTAGAAGAGTTTACAAATTGGTTGACACTTGTGCTGCTGAATTTCAGGCACAAACCCCTTACTATTACTCCACTTTTGAAGATGAAAACGAGTCAATTGTTACTAATAAAAAGAAAATTGTGGTTTTAGGTTCCGGTCCAAACAGAATTGGGCAAGGTATTGAGTTCGATTACAGTTGTGTACACGGTGTTTTGGCAGCAAAAGAAATGGGTTACGAAACCATTATGATAAACTGTAACCCTGAAACGGTATCTACCGATTTTGATACGGCGGATAAACTCTATTTTGAGCCTGTTTTTTGGGAGCATATTTATGAGATAATTTTACACGAAAAACCAGAAGGTGTAATTGTACAATTAGGAGGACAAACAGCTTTAAAACTGGCTGAAAAACTAGAAAAACACGGTGTTAAAATTTTAGGAACTTCTTTTGAAGCACTAGATTTAGCCGAAGACAGAGGTCGTTTTTCGAATGTGTTGAAGGAATTGAACATTCCTTACCCCGAATTTGGAGTAGTAGAAAATGCCGAACAAGCCATTGAACTTTCAAAAACTTTAGGGTTTCCATTATTGGTTCGTCCTTCATACGTGTTGGGTGGACAAAAAATGAAAATTGTTATCAATAAAGAAGAACTGGAACACCATGTGGTAGATATTTTACGTGCTATGCCCGGTAACCAAATTTTGCTCGACCACTTTTTGGGTGGAGCAATAGAAGCAGAAGCTGATGCCATTTGTGATGGCGAAAATGTATATATCATTGGAGTAATGCAACACATCGAACCTGCCGGTATCCATTCGGGCGATTCGTATGCAGTATTGCCACCATACAATTTAGGTGATTTAATTATTACTCAAATTGAAGACATCACTAAAAAAATTGCCATCGCTTTACGTACCGTTGGTTTAATTAATATTCAGTTTGCCATTAAAGATGATGTGGTGTATGTTATTGAGGCAAACCCAA
>CAYJMI010000061.1:0-21131 GCA_964371285.1 uncultured Vicingus sp.
GGATCAATCGGCTCTGGAATTGTACAAAATGCTGCAACACAAAAACACCAAACGCTGTTGGTAGATTAAAAAGAAGAAGCATTAAACAAAGCTGCTGCCAATTTGAAAAATATTTTAGCCAGAATGGTGGAGAAAGATAAAATTGACCAAGCTACAGCTGATGTAATTATGGGAAGAATCATGTTCTCTAAAAACATTGCCGATTTTAAGGAGTGCGACATGGTTATCGAAGCCATTGTAGAAAACTTAGAGGTAAAAAAGAAAGTTTTTGCTCAACTAGAAAGTATCGTTTCTCCCGAGTGTATTTTAGCGAGTAATACTTCTTCGTTATCTATTGCTTCTATTGCGTCGGCGTGCAAAAAATCCGAACGAGTAATTGGAATACACTTTTTTAATCCAGCACCTTTAATGCCATTGGTAGAAATTATTCCTGCGGTGCAAACGTCGGAAGCAACCACCACCACTTCAAGAGCATTAATCGACAGTTGGAAAAAAGTAACGGTTTTAGCTAAAGATACTCCAGGTTTTATTGTAAACCGTGTGGCTCGTCCGTTTTATGGCGAAGCACTAAAAATATACGAAGAAGGAGTTGCCGATTTTGCAACCATCGATTGGGCAATGACCGAAATAGGTGGTTTTAAAATGGGTCCATTTACGTTGATGGATTACATCGGCAACGACATCAACTATACGGTAACCGAAACCGTATTTGCGGCTTTTTATTACGACCCACGCTACAAACCATCGTTTACCCAAAAACGACATGCCGAAGCAGGTTGGTTTGGACGAAAAACAGGAAGAGGTTATTACAACTATGCCGAAGGAGTAGAGCAACCACAACCACAAAAAGACGAAAAACTCGGTAAAGAAATTTGCGATAGAATTTTGGTGATGTTGATGAATGAAGCCATTGACGCCTTATTTTTAAACATTGCCAGCAGAGAGGATATCGATTTAGCCATGACCAAAGGAGTAAATTACCCTAAAGGTTTGTTGGCTTGGGCTGATGAAATGGGCTTAGCAAACGTATTGGCAAAACTAGAACACCTTTTTGCCGAATACGGTGAAGACCGCTACCGACCAAGTGTATTGTTGAGAAGAATGGTTGCCTCCCCTAACCCCTCCGAAGGAGGGGAACTCACTACTTGAGAGTGTGGAGGTTTCCCCTCTTGAGAGGGGTAGGGGTGTGTTCTGTTAAATAAAAAAAACGTATAATCAATATTTACCACATAGAAACATAGCTTATTATAATTCAAAGAAAACATAAACCAAACATAGTTTTCTCCGGCTTGTCGTAGAAATGACTTAAACCTTCAAGGTTTTTAAAACCTTGAAGGTTTGATTTTGCTTATGTGATAAAAAAAAGTTTAGTCTGATGTTTAAATTAAAAACCATACAATGACAGCAATTGTAGATAAAATGATGGAAACTGACGCTTTTAGTCAGTGGTTGGGCATAAAAATTTTGGCATCAGCAAAAGGCTCTTGCAAATTGCAAATGCAAGTACGACCAGAAATGTGTAACGGTTTTGGAATTATACACGGCGGTATTACTTTTTCGTTAGCCGATAGTGCATTGGCTTTTGCCTCTAATGCACATGGTAGGTTAAGTGTGGCATTAGAATGTTCCATTTCTTACCCCAATGCGGTAAATGTTGGCGATGTATTAACTGCCGAAGCAACCGAAGTAAGTTTAACCAATAAAATAGGCATTTACAACATACCCGTTACCAACCAAAAAGGCGACATCATGGGTGTTTTTAAAGGTTCGGTGTACAGAACTAGTAAGGAGTGGTAAAGCCCCTCCCGACCTCCCCGAAGGGGAGGAGAAGTTCCCCTCTTGAGAGGGGCAAGGGGTGTGTTAGTTGAACTAGTGAAATGGTATGAGTTACGTTACGTCAAACTTTCATCAGCAAAGGGATTGATTTGAGAATGTTTTACGTGAGGTTCGTGATAAGATTAAACCATCGTTCTTACCGAGAAAAAATTATCAATCCAAGACAATTAACAAATATCTTTACTTACTTTTAGCCTAATGATTATTAAAGATTCTTTATCCCAAATCGACAGTCTAACCAAAATCACTTCTATTGTGAATAATAAATTTTCTATTGGTAGTGATTCATTATTTATTGATTCACAAAGTATTCAAAAATTGACAAACAGTATTGAATCATTAAATGAACGTTTAACAGATTGGACTCCTTATATAATATTTTTTGGTGGTATAGGTGTAGCTATTTTAGCAAAAAAATACTACACATATATTGAATTTAAAAGATTAGAAAAAATTTTCTATTTGTGGAACGAGAATCTTCTTAAAAAGCTAAAAAAACAAAGTGATAATTTTTCTGAATATTCTAATTCTATGAGAGATATTGATGGAATGTCCGAACAACTTAAACTCTACGGAATAAAAATAGCCACAGAAACAATCCTTGAAGTAAAATCTGATAAATATTTCCATCTTTTTATTACTAACAGGATTTGTAACAAAAAACTTACAAATTTATTTTATAGAACAATAAATACTTATAACTCATTAATAGACAACGAAAATCTGCACATGAAATTTCGAGATGAGCATAGAGATACATTTGAAAAAGCAATAACTTCTTGGAATGAAAACTATAAATATTTTGTCGAAGTTATTAATACTGTTTTAACTCAAGAAAAAGAACAGCCTTCAACGGATAATTTTAAAGTTGTATTGACGCCTCATCTTAAGATAATGGATGAGTTACAATCCAAATCTTTAAAGGAAAGAAGACAAATTAAAAAAGTTGATTTAATGAATCTCATCAGAAATATGGAATCGGATATACTTAAATTAAAACGAACCAAGACGACAGAGTTAATTCTAAAAGCATGCGACCAAATGGGATTTTCAGAAAAGCTAATTGTAAATGCTTACCAATTATCTGAAGAATACTATAGTCGTTTGTCTCAAAAGTATATGGATATTTATAATAGACTTGAATTATATATGAAACTATGGAAAAGGACGAGATCATTTCCTTTTCTATTCGTTAGGTTTTACAAACCATTGGATTTTTAGTTCATATCTTTGATTTAAATACTCCTTTCGATGCTGATAGCGATTGTTAATGGTAAAAACACAAAATCCCCGCAATTGCGGGGATTTCTATTGAAACCTGTTTAGTTAGTGCAAAGTTTCATTTTATGTGGGTGGCTAAATTAAGTACTTAGGTTTTGGTAAACAATACTTCAATGGTGTTAAATCGTGGAATCCCAATTTTTTGTCATTATGAGCGAAGTGAAACGAAGTCGAATAATCTTCTTTGAATGGAACTAAAAATTAGAAGATACCTCCACTTCGGTCGGTATTACAAAAGGTGTTAAAACACAAAGCTCTCAATAGTGTTTCTCAAATTGTAATTACTAGCCATTACTTCGCCGTAAGCACCAGCGGTTCTTATGGCAATAATATCGCCACGTTTGGTTGTAGGAAACAACAATGCTTTTGCAAAACAATCCGACGATTCGCAAATTGGTCCAACCACATCGTAGCGTTCATGCTCGGTTGAGGTGGTGGTTAAATTCTCTATTTTGTGGGTAGCTTGGTATAAAGCAGGGCGTAACAAATCGGTCATGCCAGCATCAACGATAGCAAAATTGGTGTTCACACCTTTTTTTACGTAAAGCACTTTGGTAATTAAATTTCCGCATTGAGCAACTATAGAACGGCCTAGTTCAAAATGCAATTGCTGTTGAGGTCGTAGTGCCAAAAACTGTTGAAATTGTTCAAAATAACCCTTAAAATCGGGAATTAAATTGTTGTCGGGGTTTTCGTAATCAACACCCAAACCACCGCCAACATTAATGTGTTCAACAATAATGTGGTGCTGGTAAAACCATTCTTGTATTTCGTTGATGCGTAAACAAAGGCTTCTAAAAATTTCTAGGTCGGTAATTTGCGAACCAATATGAAAATGCAAACCAATAAGTTTAAGGTTGCCAAGTTTTTTTATAGCAGGAATAACCTCTGCCATTTCCCACATGTTTATTCCAAATTTGTTTTCTTCCAATCCGGTGGTAATGTAGTGGTGCGTTTTAGCATTAATGTTTGGGTTGATACGAAGAGCAATGTTTGCTACTTTGTTTTTCTTCTCTGCAAGTTCATTAATTACTTCCATTTCGGGCAACGATTCGCAGTTGAAACAAAAAATATCGTTATCCAACGCAAAATTGATTTCATCGTCGGTTTTTCCTACACCTGCAAAAACAATATTTTCATTACCAAAACCTGTTTCTAGTGCTTTTTTTACTTCGTTTCCACTCACACAGTCAGCACCCAGTTGGTATTTTTTTATGGTTGCCAAAACAGCATCATTTACATTTGCTTTTAAAGCATAGTGTACGTGATAGCCGTATCGGTTCGACTCCGCGGTAAGTAAATGGAGCGTTTGCTCTAAAATCTCCAAATTGTAATGATAAAAAGGAGTTTTTTGTTTTTTGTATTGTTCGATATGTTGAGGTGTAATCATTTAAAAAGTTTGTTGTTTAACGAAACCAAGGCTTCTTTTTTGTCGGACGTGTTGACTAACAAAGATACGTTATGTAAACTTCCTCCGTAAGAAATCATTCGAATAGGAATGTGTTGTAAGGCATCAAAAATTTGTAAAGCATAACCTTTGCTTTCGGCGATAAAATCGCCAACAATACAAACAATGGTAAGGTTGGTATCTACTTCAACCGAGCCATATTTTTTGAGTTCGTTAATAATTTCATTCAAGTATTTGGTTTCATCAATAGTTACCGAAACGGCTACTTCCGAAGTGGTAATCATGTCGATAGGTGTTTTGTAGGCCTCAAAAATTTCGAATACTTTACGTAAGAAACCATACGCCAACAACATTCGTCCCGATTTAATTTTTATGGCGGTAATGTTATCTTTTGCAGCAATGGCTTTAATTCCGCTTCCGCTAGATTGTATTCCAATAAGCGTTCCCGGAGCTTCGGGCTGCATGGTATTTTTTAGTCGAACAGGAATGCTATTTAACATAGCAGGCAACACGCTCGACGGATGTAATATTTTTGCACCAAAGTAAGCCAACTCAGCAGCTTCGTCAAACGAAAGTTGAGCAATAGGGTGAGTTTTATCTACAATTCGAGGGTCGTTGTTGTGCATACCATCAATATCGGTCCAAATTTGAATTTCGCTAGCATTTACTGCTGCACCAACCAATGAAGCGGTATAATCGCTACCTCCTCGTTTTAAATTGTCGATTTCTCCAAAAGAGTTTCGGCAAATGTAACCTTGAGTGATAAACAAGTTGCAGTTTTGGTGTGGTTCAAGTTCTCGAGCAATGTTTTCTTTAATAAAAGCAGCATCAGGTTCCTCGTCTTCGTTAATTCGCATAAAATTTAATGCAGGAAGCAGTACAGATTTCACGCCAATTTCATTCAAATAAAAGTTAAAAAGTGCAGTTGACAGCAATTCGCCTTGAGCCAATATAGCACGTTCTTCAAACATGGTAAATTGGTCTTTGGTAAACGCTCTGATGTAACTAAAATGCGAGTCGATTAAGTCGTTGGCTTGTTGTTTATATTCAGCAGTAGAAAATAATTCAGCAATGGTTTGTTTGTATTTGTTTTCAAGGTTTAGAATGGTTTCTAAAGCCCCTTCGTTGTTTTTATTGTACAAATAATTTGCAATTTCTACCAAGGTATTGGTTGTTCCCGACATGGCAGATAACACCACAATTTTTGGCGTGTCGTTTACTACTAAAGTGGTTAATGCTTTAATTCGCTCCACCGAGCCTACTGATGTTCCTCCAAATTTTACTACTAACATTTTTTAATCATTTTTTACAAAAGTAATGAAGCAATTTTAAATATTTAAAAAATTGTTAAAAATTTAACAAACCACTTTCTAGTCGTACAATAGGAAGGTTTTAACTTCTAAAATTGACACGAATTACACGAATTAGTGTTAATACTTTTTAATTTGTGAAATTAGTTTCAAAACGCTACTATTTTATTCTAAAAGTTAAAAAATGTTACAAACCTCAAACTTTAAATTGTAAACGTTTAACTCCAAACTAAAAAATGTTATTTTTGAACCTCGTAATTAAAAATACATGTTTGCACTTATCAATAAGGAAATAAGGAGTTTTTTAGGGTCGTTAATAGGTTATATTGTTATAGCTGTATTTTTGACAACAATAGGTTTGTTTTTGTGGATTTTTCCGGGAGAAACAAATATTTTAGATGCCGGTTATTCAAGTATTGGTGGATTGTTTTATATCGCCCCATGGGTGTTTATGTTTTTAATTCCTGCCATTACCATGCGGTTGTTTTCTGAAGAAAGTAGAACAGGAACGATTGAATTATTGTTAACCAAACCACTTACCGATTTTCAAATAGTTTTTGCAAAATATATCTCAGGATTTTTGTTGGTGTTGTTTGCTTTACTTCCAACTTTAGTCTATTTTTATTCGGTATATCAATTGGGTTCTCCGGTTGGTAATATTGATGTTGGAGGAACAATTGGTTCTTACTTTGGGTTATTATTTTTGGGAAGTGTATTTGTGTCAATAGGTTTGTTTTCGAGTGCTATTACCAACAATCAAATTATTTCTTTTATTGTTGCGGTATTTTTATGTTTTTTCTCCTATGTTGGTTTTGAATCCATCAGTTCATTACAACTTTTTGGAGCAGTTGACGACATCATCATCAATTTAGGAATAAACGCCCACTACATTTCTATGAGTAGAGGCGTTATTGATACACGTGATGTAATTTATTTTTTCGGGATTATCTTTTTATTTTTATTGTTTACTAAAACAGTGTTGGGGAGTAGGAAATGGTAGAAAAAAATGTAAATAAAAAGAGGGATTTAATCACACTTTTAGCGGGTGTGGTAGTTATTATTTTAATTAATTACATTGGTTCATTTGCGTTTGGCCGTTTTGATTTAACTTCCGAAAAACGATATACCCTTTCTGATAACAGTAAAAAATTAGCATCTAACTTAGAAGATATTGTTTATATAAAAGTATATCTTGAAGGAGAATTTCCTGCCGGATTTAAGCGGTTGCGTGATGAAACCCGTGAAATGTTAAACGAATTTAGGGCTTATTCAAATGGTAATATCGAATATGAATTCATCAATCCTTCAGAAAGTACTGACGAAAAAGTAAGAGAAGAAATTTACAAACAATTGTATAAAGATGGGCTTCGTCCAACCGACTTAAATGTAAAAGACGAAGATGGACAAACCAATAAAATAATTTGGCCTGGAGCCATTTTTTCATACAGAGGAAAAGATGTGCCTGTCCAATTATTAAAAAGTCAAATGGGAATGTCATCAGAAATGATGTTAAACGGTTCTATTGAAGCTTTGGAGTACGAAGTAGCAAATGCAATTCGTAATTTAATTATTCCAATAAAACCAAAGATTACTTTGATTGAAGGGCATGGCGAATTAGATAAAGTGGAAACAGCTTCGTTGGCAACCATGTTGGCTGAGTTTTACGTAGTGGATAGAATTGCAATTAATGAGCAATTGTACAGTCTTACCGAACGAGTGATGGTTGACAGCTTGAAAGCTTTTAAAGTGAAAACCAAATACGACGTAATTATCATTGCAAAACCTACTCAACCTTTTTCTGAAAAAGACAAGTTTATTATCGACCAATATGTAATGTATGGGGGTAAAGTTTTTTGGTTAATCGACCCCGTTTTTGCAAGTATGGATAGCCTTCAAAATGCTGATATAACTATGGCTATTCCGCAAGATGTTAATTTAAACGACCAATTATTTACCTACGGAGTTCGATTAAATACCGATTTAATTTTAGATATTCAATCAGCTCCAATACCTGTGGTAACTGGAAGAGTAGGAAATCAGCCTAAAACTCAACTTTTTCCGTGGTTCTTTTTTCCATTGTTAACCCAAGCAAATACACATCCTATTGTAAATAATTTGAATGCTGTAAAAGGTGAGTTTGTAAGCACTATCGATACCATTGCCCGACCAAACATCCATAAAACTGGATTATTAAAATCTTCTATTTATACTAAAGTAAGTAAAACTCCAACCCGAATAAGTTTAGGAATGTTACGGGTTGAACCCGACCAATCTCAATTTACCGATGGAAACAAAGTGGCTGCAGTATTGTTGGAAGGTAAGTTTGAATCGGTGTTTAAAAATCGTATAAACCCTGAAATTTCAACCAGCAATGAAATTAACTTTAAAGCAGAAAGCGATTTTAATAAAATGGTGGTGGTTGCCGATGGCGATATTGCAAAAAATTATGTAAATGTAAAAACCAGTCAATACTATCAATTGGGTTTTGATAGGTTTACCAATCAACAATTTGGTAATGATGATTTTATGTTAAATGTAGTCAATTATTTGTGCGACGATACTGGATTGATGGGAGTTCGTTCAAAAAAACTAACCATCCGATTAATGGACAAAACAATACTGAAAAAAGATAAATTCAAATGGCAAATCATCAATACCGTTTTACCCATTGGTTTAATTTTGATTTTTGGAATTGCACATTATTACGATAGAAAAAAGAAATATACGAAGTAGATTAATGTGATAATGTAACAATGTAACAATGTAACAATGTAATAATGTAATAATGTGATAATATGATAATGTGAAGATTTGCCAATTGCCTAACATACTAAAAACATGAAAAAAAACAAATTTCTAATCATAACATTACTAGTTTTAGTAGCTATTGCTTCTTATTTTTTTATTTCTAAGAGCAGTGGAACTTTAAAAAATGAACTTAAAGATTTTGCTATTGAAGACACTGCCAGTATTGATAAAATTTTTATTTCGGATTATACAGACGACAAAGTAACTCTTACTCGTGGTGATAAATATTGGGTAGTTGATGGTGCACATAAAGCCCGTCAACAAAGTGTTGAGGTGCTAATGACTACTTTTTCGAGAATTGCAGTGAAATCACCAGTTGCAAAAGCGGCAATGAATAACGTGATTAAAGAAATAGCTACAAAAACAATAAAAGTTGAGATTTATCAGGGAAAAGATAAGCCTAGTAAAGTTTACTATATTGGCGGACCAACTCAGGATCAAATGGGAACTTATATGGTGTTGGAAAATGATGGGAAAAAATCCTCTGTTCCATTTATTATGCACATTCCTGGTTTTGCAGGTTATCTTTCTACAAGGTTTTTTGCCAACCCTTTGCAGTGGAGGGATGCTACCATTTTTAAATATAACTCCGAAGAAATAAAATCCATCGAAGTTACTTATCATGAAAAACCTGAAGAGAGTTTTAAAATTGAAAAAAACAATTCCGTATCAAGTACGGGACAAATTAGCTTGATTGATGGACAAACTGCTCAACCCATTCAAAAATTTGATACCAATAAAGTAATTCAATATTTAGGTCTTTTTGATAATATTAATTACGAAATGATTGTTTTAGATGAAGTGAAACCCGAACAGCAAGATTCTATTCGGAAAAACAATCCTTTTTTTACCATAAAATTAACCGATGTTTATGGTAAAACAACTAAAATTGTATCCTTACACTTGCGAAACTATAAACAAACCTTAGACGATAAAGGTGAACCATATCCTTATGATTTAGACAGAATGTATGCAATTTTAAATGATGACATTTTAATCTATATTCAGTTTTTTACATTTGATAAAATTACTCTCCCTAAACAGATTTTTTTGAAATAACTTTTTAACTTTTCTAAAGTTTAGAACTTTAGAAAAGTTATGCTTAGAAAAAGTTTTTTAAACTATGGTTCTCGTCATTCTGTGCTTGACACGAAATCTGTTAATTCATAACGCTATTTTGAGTTTATTGGTCAACCCACAATGATGGTGCTCAATATATATATGTTAAATTCTTAACAAATAACACAAAATAATATTTTTTTTCAATTCAAGGCTTCCATTTTCAATAAGTTGCGTCTTTGTTTTTGTTGAGCATTAAAAAATGTTTAGCTCTATTCAATTAATAAATTTTAGTCATTATGAGAAAAACGCTTCAAGCTCTATTTATAGCTGGTTTAATGTTTAACATTACCACTTTGTTTGCTCAAGAAAAAACTTCTAATGAAAATAAAATATATCAGGTAAAAGAGTTGCTTGATGACAAACATATAGATATAAAAATCAAAGAATATTTTGTTCATCAAATTAGAAAAACCGAATTGGTTAAACCTATTGATAACCACGATTTTGTTCATTTTTTTACGGATAGATATGATAAAAAAATTAAACCATTAATTTTTGATAGATTTAACGCAAAGAAAACTTTTACACAATCAGAGCTTACAAGTATTGTTAATGATGAATTTATGCCTGCTTTAGCAAAAGCATTTAATCAATATAGAATCAAACATCCAAAAGAAACTGGAAATCCTAAAAATAATAATCTCAAGAATGTTAGCCATTTTGAATTATATGATTTAGTAAATAGAGAAGCAAATAAAGGACCTGGTCAGCCATGTAATAATGCTGATTTCGAAACTGGAGATGCAACTGGTTGGGATTTATCTTACGGTGAAGTTGATGCGTCTGCAACAGCTCCTTTTAGTTATATCAATGTTACTGCAACAACCCTTGCAGGTTCACCTGGTCAGCATACTATAATGACAGGTGCTGGAACAGATGCTATTGGTGGCTTTCCAGTAGTTTTTCCAGGGGGTGCAGCTTCATTAATGATTGGTGATGGTACAGGAGTTAATAATAGTGCAGCAGATGCTTCTCAAACTTTTATGGTTGATGCTGGTTCTGCTGCTTTTAGTTATAGTTATGCAATTGTTTTAATGGATCCTGGGCATACAATAGAACAACAACCATATTTTAAAGTAAACATGTATGATGCAGGTGGTAACTCTATTCAATGCGGTGATTATGCTGTTGTTGCTGGTGGTACTGCTTTAGACCCAGATTTTGTTCCCTTTACTTATGGCGGTGAAAATGGCGTTTATATGCCATGGAGAACAACATTTGCTCCTTTGCAAGCATATATAGGAACAAATGTAACCATTGAATTTGTAGTTGGAGATTGTAATCAATCAGGTCATTTTGGTTATGCCTACTTAGATGCTTCATGTGCTCCTATGGATGTTTTGGGACCAGACACAATAACTTGTGCCGGGTTTCCAACTATATCTGCACCACCTGGTGCTGCTAGTTATTTATGGACTCCTACTGGAGAAACTACGCAATCAATAGTTGCAACTGCTCCTGGTAATTATACAGTGGCTGTAACACCTGTAACTGGTGCAGCTTGTGCTATTACCTTAGATAAAGATATTTATGAATTTATTGATACTGTTACCGCAGTTTTTAATGCTGTTCCAACTAATATTTGTACTGGGGAATCGATTACGTTTACAGATCAATCTATTATAGTTGGTATTGGAGCTATTGATGGTTGGGAATGGGATTTTGATGGAAATGGAACAGTTGATAATACTACTCAAAACCCTTCTTATGTTTATAATACTCCTGGAACATATAATGTTAATTTAAATGCTAGTTCTGGGATATGTGAAGATGATACTATAAGACAAGTTGTTGTAATAGCAGGAACAACGGCTGATTTTACTGCCCCGACTGTTTGTATTGGAATGACTACTGATTTTACAGATGCATCTTTAGGTGCTGTAGATACTTGGGCTTGGGATTTTAATAACGACGGCATAGTAGATAATACCACTCAAAATCCAAGTTATACATTTCCTGCTGCAGGCACATATCCAGTAAACTTAGAAGTTTCGATAGGAGGTTCATGTGCTGATGATACTACCATTAACGTAATTGTTAGTCAGAGTTCTACAGCAAACTTCACAGCTCCTACAGTTTGTGTTGGAGTAGCAACTGCTTTTACAGATGTTTCAATAGGTGGAGTAGATACGTGGGATTGGGATTTTGATAATGATGGAATAGTTGATAATACAACACAAAATCCGAGTTATACCTTTCCTGCTGCAGGCACATATCCGGTAAACATAGAAGTCTCTGTAGGTGGATTTTGCTTACACGATACAACTATAAATATAACAATAAGTACAAGCTCGACAGCTATTTTTACTTCTACAACAGTTTGTAGTGGAGTTGCTACTGATTTTACAGATGCTTCAACTGGAGGTGTAGATACTTGGGGTTGGGATTTTAATAATGATGGAATAGTTGATAATACAATACAAAATCCAAATTATACCTTTCCATCATCGGGTACTTTTCCAGTAAACTTAGAAGTTTCGGTAGGTGGCTCTTGTTCACATGACACCACTATAAATGTAATAGTTAATCAAGGTTCTACCGCAATATTTACTTCTACCACAGGTTGCCTTGGAATTACTACCGATTTTACAGATGCCTCAATTGGAGGTGTAGATACATGGGGTTGGGATTTTGATAATGACGGAATAATAGATAATGTAACACAAAATCCAAGTTATACCTTTCCTACAGCAGGCATTTTCCCAGTAAATTTAGAAGTTTCGGTAGGTGGGGTTTGCACCCATGATACGACGATAAATGTAATAGTATCACCACAACCGACAGCGACATATACCTATACGAATGTATGTTTTGGGACGACGACTAGTTTTACAGATTTATCCAATGGAAATGGAGGGACAATAAATCAATGGGCTTGGGATTTCACTAACAATGGGTCGGTTGACAATGCCACCCAAAACCCAACCAATGGCTATGCATCAGCAGGAAGTTATACCGTAGAATTACACGTAACAACAACCGATGGATGTAAAGATTCGATTACCAGAGTAGTAGTAGTAAATCCAATACCAGTTGCAGACTTTACTGCAACAACAGAGTGTTTAGGGAATACAACAACGTTTACAGACGCATCAACAGTAACAACAGGAGCCATTACAAATTGGGCATGGAATTTTGGCGATACAGGAACAGATGCCACACAAAACCCAACACATACCTATACGACAAGTGGTAATTTTAATACCGTATTAACAGTAACCTCAGATAGTGGATGTATAAATAACTACAATACCAACGTAACAGTATATTCAAACCCAATAGCATCATTTACAGCTGACGAAGCTTGTTTAACCTTGGAAACAACATTTACAGATTCATCCACACCGGGAGATAACCCAATTAGCATTTGGAATTGGGATTTTGACAACAATGGAAGTGTTGATGTTAGTGAACAAAGCCCAACATTTATTTTTCCTACATCAGGCATTCACAATGTTAATTTGTACGTTGAAGATGGCCAAGGCTGTAACCATGATACCGTACTTACCATAACAGTATCAGAAAACCCAATAGCTAATTTTACCCACAGTAATGAATGTTTTGGAACAGCAACCATTTTTGCCGATTTATCGAACAACAATGGAGGAACAACCAATATCGATACATGGCAGTGGGATTATGATGGAAATGGTTCAATAGACAATGCAACACAAAATCCAACCAATACATTTCCTTCCGCAGGAACCTATCAAACAGAATTATTTGTAACCAGTACTTTAGGATGTAAAGATTCGATGACCATTGCAGTTGTAGTAAATCCAATACCCGTAGCTAACTTTACAGCAACAAGCGAATGTTTTGAATACACCACAACATTTACCAACACATCAACCATAACAACAGGTACCATTACACAAAACGATTGGGATTTTGATGATGCAATAGGAACAAGTGCATTGTTAAACCCAACCTATATTTATGGAAGCTCAGGCACATTTAATGTGGAATTAATAGTAACTTCTGATAGCGGCTGTACCCACAGCGTTATAGTCCCAGTAACAGTATATCCAAAACCAACAGCTAATTTTGATACCACAGATGTCTGTTTAAATATAGCAGCACAATTTACCGACCAATCACTTGGAAATGGAGGTATACTAAATGGTTGGACATGGGATTTTGAAAACGATGGAACAACAGATAACCTTACCCAAAACCCAACACATTTTTATCCAGCAGCAGGAACCTATACCATTGAATTAATAACATCAACAACAGATGGCTGTAAGGATACCATAAATAAAACAGTAACCATACACCCTATGCCAGTAGCAGATTTTACCTATGTAGATGCATGTTTTAATCAAGACATCGTATTTACCAACACATCAACAGTTACCTCAGGAACAGTAGATGTTTGGGATTGGCAATTTGGAGATACCCAAACATCAGCACTAGAAGACCCCTTACATAATTATGCCTCAGAAGGAGTTTATAATGTACAATTGATAGTTGCCACAAACAATAACTGTGGCGATACCATTATAAAAAATGGTATAGAAGTATGGCCTTTGCCCGATGTAAACTTTGGACCAACATCCGTTTGTTTAAATAATGCAACACAATTTACAGATTCATCATCAGTTTCAAATTTATATACAACAAACAATAATGTTGCGTATAGTTGGGATTTTGCAGATGGAATAGGAACAAGTAATGCTCAGCATCCAATATACATGTACACTACCGATGGGATTTTTATGGCAACATTAACAGTAACAACCGATCATAATTGTGTAAATGATACTACAATCCCTGTAACAGTTCACCCACTACCAGTAGTAGATTTTGCTCCAGACATTCAAAATGGCTGCACACCAGTTTGTGTAACATTTACTGATAACACCCAAATTCAACCAGCCGATGGAAGCACCATTACACAATGGGATTGGGATTGGAATGCAGATGGAATAACCGATAACATTAACCAAAATCCATCCTATTGTTTTACCAATCCATCACACAGTAGTGTAAGAGATTTTGATATTCGATTAATTACCACCTCAAATTTTGGATGTAAAGACACCTTAATTAAAGCAGATTATATACATTCCTATCCAATACCATTGGCAAGTTTTATGTATTGGCCTAACGATGAAGCTTCTATTGTAGATAATGAAATTACATTTACAGATCAATCCATAATAGGTTCGATATGGAACTGGGATTTAGGAGATGGAACATTAACCAATGTTCAACATCCAGTTCATGAATATACTGATACAGGATTCTATTTGGTAACACTTGCAATGGAAAACGTTTATGGTTGTAGAGATACGACTCAGAAATATGTAAATATTAAACCCATCTATGCCATATATATTCCGAATTCATTTACACCAAACAGCGATAATACCAACGATTATTTTTATGTAAATGGATATGGAATTAAAGAATTGCAGATGATGATTTTTGACAGATGGGGCATGAAATTATATGATGACATAGGAGTAGATCAATCGTGGGATGGAGTTTATAAAGGAAATTTAGTACCAACCGATGTGTATGTTTATAAAGTTAGAGCCAAAGATGTTTTTGACGAGTGGCATGATTATATTGGTAAAGTAACTGTAATTAAATAGAAAAAATATTTAACTAGTTAGGTGTAATTATTTAACGTTAAAAATGCCAATGAAATCTCATTGGCATTTTTAATTATTAAAATTCGTTTTTAAATAACTGTTAAATTTGTAACATTTAGTAATTTTTTTAAGTATTTTCTAAATCAAGGCTTCCATTTTCAACAAGTAGCGTCTTTAATTTTGTTATGTAATAAAAAATGTATAGCTTTATTTAATCGATAATTTGTGTCATTATGAGAAAACCGTTACAAGCCATACTTATAGTTGGTTTATTGTTAAACCTAACTACTTCATTTGCTCAAGAAAAAATTTCTAATGAAAATAAAATTTATCAGGTAAAAGAGTTGTTTGATGACAAATTTTTAGATGTTCAAATAAAAGAATATTTTGTTCGAGAAATTCGTAAAACTGAATTGGTTAAACCAATTGATAATCATGAATTTGTACATTTTTATGTAGATAGATTTGCTTCTAAATATAAATCGTTAATTAAAACAGAACTATCAAAATATAAAACAACCATTACACAGCAACAAGGTCAGGTTTTAGTAAATAAAATTATTGCTAAAATGGCTAACGATTTTAACGCTTACCGATTAGCCCATCCAAACCAAGAAGATAATACCATTATTGATGTTAATTTATTCAAATTAGGTGATGGTGTGGATTCTGATACTTACGGTGCAGGTCAACCTTGTAATAATGCCGATTTTGAAACTGGTGATTGTACAGGGTGGGAGGTAATTACAGGAACGGTAACAGGAGCATCTGCTTATAGTTTTAATCAATCTGGAACATCTTCTTGTGGCGTGTCACCTAATCACGTCATTGTAACTGGAGGTACTGATCCAAATGGTGGATTTCCTATGGTTTTTCCAGGAGGTGGAGGATCCTCATTAATGTTGGGTGATGCAATGGGGACAGGCAATGGTGCTGGTAAAATTCGTCAAACATTTTTAGTAGATGCTGGTTCTGCTGCTTTTTCGTATAGTTATGCAGTAGTACTAAATGATGCTGGTCATACTGTACCAGAGCAACCTTATTTTAAAGTGAATATGTTTGATGCTGGTGGTAACCCAATTGCTTGTGCTGATTATTCTGTCGTTGCTCCTACTAGTTCTGGGTCTGATCCTAATTTTACATCTTATCCAGGTGGGTTTTATTCTGATTGGAGAACAGCCTTTGCTCCATTACAAGGTTATATCGGTCAAAATGTAACCATAGAGTTTGTGGTTGGCGATTGTTCACAAGGAGGGCATTATGGTTATGCATACTTAGATGCATCTTGCGATCCTTTACAAATTATCCCTAGTCAAACTGTAATTTGTGGTGGTCAACCAGTAACATTAACAGCACCTGCAGGAGCTACAAGTTATGCTTGGACACCAGGTGGTCAAACCACTCAGTCGATTACCACAAATGTGCCAGGGCATTACGAAGTGTTTGTTACTCCAGTTACTGGCTCAGCTTGCGGGTTAACTTTAATGGCTGATATTGGAGGTTCTCCAGATTATCCTGTGGCTCAATTTACTGCTAATCCAACAACAGCGTGTGTGGGTACACCTATAGATTTTACGAATTCTTCTTACGTGGTGGGGACCTCTTCAATTGATAGCGTCCAATGGGATTTTGATGCGAATGGAATAACTGATAACACAACAAGTAATCCAACCTATACTTATCCGGTTGCTGGAAATTATACTCCAACATTAACGGTGTATAATAATGGTTGCATACACGATACCACATTAAATATAACAGTTATAGCATCACCAACTGCAAATTTTACGGCTCCATCGGTTTGCCAAGGAGTTGCAACTAGTTTTACCGATACATCTACTCCTGCTGCCTCTATTACCAATTGGAATTGGGATTTTGACAACAATGGCACTTACGACAATACCAACCAAAATCCAACCAATACTTTTGCTACTGTAGGAACTTATCCTGTTAAACTGCAAGTTACTTTAGCTGGAGGTTCATGTCCAAAAGATACTACTATAAATGTAGTGGTAAACCCTAATCCTGTAGCAAATTTTACAGCAACTGATGAATGTTTAAATACGACCACAACTTTTACCGATGGTTCTTCTGTGTCATCAGGTACAATAACTGGTTGGGCTTGGGATTTTGATAACAACACAACAACTGATAATACTACTCAAAACCCAACCAATACTTATACTACTGCTGGTACACAAACCATCAATTTAACAGTTACCACTGACAGTAGTTGTACAGCTTCATTTAGTACAACTGTTGAAGTTTATGCTAATCCTATAGCAAATTTCTCAACTGATGTTGCCTGTGAAAATTTTGTTACGACATTTACCGATTTATCTATAAACGGATTAGGAACCATAGATACATGGCAATGGGATTTTGACAACAATACCACCATTGATAATTTAACTCAAAACCCAACCAATACTTACACAAGTGATGGAACTTATCCTGTTACTCTTACTGTAACCGATAACAATAATTGCACCCATGATACGACGATAAATGTAATAGTATCACCACAACCGACAGCGACATATACCTATACGAATGTATGTTTTGGGACGACGACTAGTTTTACAGATTTATCCAATGGAAATGGAGGGACAATAAATCAATGGGCTTGGGATTTCACTAACAATGGGTCGGTTGACAATGCCACCCAAAACCCAACCAATGGCTATGCATCAGCAGGAAGTTATACCGTAGAATTACACGTAACAACAACCGATGGATGTAAAGATTCGATTACCAGAGTAGTAGTAGTAAATCCAATACCAGTTGCAGACTTTACTGCAACAACAGAGTGTTTAGGGAATACAACAACGTTTACAGACGCATCAACAGTAACAACAGGAGCCATTACAAATTGGGCATGGAATTTTGGCGATACAGGAACAGATGCCACACAAAACCCAACACATACCTATACGACAAGTGGTAATTTTAATACCGTATTAACAGTAACCTCAGATAGTGGATGTATAAATAACTACAATACCAACGTAACAGTATATTCAAACCCAATAGCATCATTTACAGCTGACGAAGCTTGTTTAACCTTGGAAACAACATTTACAGATTCATCCACACCGGGAGATAACCCAATTAGCATTTGGAATTGGGATTTTGACAACAATGGAAGTGTTGATGTTAGTGAACAAAGCCCAACATTTATTTTTCCTACATCAGGCATTCACAATGTTAATTTGTACGTTGAAGATGGCCAAGGCTGTAACCATGATACCGTACTTACCATAACAGTATCAGAAAACCCAATAGCTAATTTTACCCACAGTAATGAATGTTTTGGAACAGCAACCATTTTTGCCGATTTATCGAACAACAATGGAGGAACAACCAATATCGATACATGGCAGTGGGATTATGATGGAAATGGTTCAATAGACAATGCAACACAAAATCCAACCAATACATTTCCTTCCGCAGGAACCTATCAAACAGAATTATTTGTAACCAGTACTTTAGGATGTAAAGATTCGATGACCATTGCAGTTGTAGTAAATCCAATACCCGTAGCTAACTTTACAGCAACAAGCGAATGTTTTGAATACACCACAACATTTACCAACACATCAACCATAACAACAGGTACCATTACACAAAACGATTGGGATTTTGATGATGCAATAGGAACAAGTGCATTGTTAAACCCAACCTATATTTATGGAAGCTCAGGCACATTTAATGTGGAATTAATAGTAACTTCTGATAGCGGCTGTACCCACAGCGTTATAGTCCCAGTAACAGTATATCCAAAACCAACAGCTAATTTTGATACCACAGATGTCTGTTTAAATATAGCAGCACAATTTACCGACCAATCACTTGGAAATGGAGGTATACTAAATGGTTGGACATGGGATTTTGAAAACGATGGAACAACAGATAACCTTACCCAAAACCCAACACATTTTTATCCAGCAGCAGGAACCTATACCATTGAATTAATAACATCAACAACAGATGGCTGTAAGGATACCATAAATAAAACAGTAACCATACACCCTATGCCAGTAGCAGATTTTACCTATGTAGATGCATGTTTTAATCAAGACATCGTATTTACCAACACATCAACAGTTACCTCAGGAACAGTAGATGTTTGGGATTGGCAATTTGGAGATACCCAAACATCAGCACTAGAAGACCCCTTACATAATTATGCCTCAGAAGGAGTTTATAATGTACAATTGATAGTTGCCACAAACAATAACTGTGGCGATACCATTATAAAAAATGGTATAGAAGTATGGCCTTTGCCCGATGTAAACTTTGGACCAACATCCGTTTGTTTAAATAATGCAACACAATTTACAGATTCATCATCAGTTTCAAATTTATATACAACAAACAATAATGTTGCGTATAGTTGGGATTTTGCAGATGGAATAGGAACAAGTAATGCTCAGCATCCAATATACATGTACACTACCGATGGGATTTTTATGGCAACATTAACAGTAACAACCGATCATAATTGTGTAAATGATACTACAATCCCTGTAACAGTTCACCCACTACCAGTAGTAGATTTTGCTCCAGACATTCAAAATGGCTGCACACCAGTTTGTGTAACATTTACTGATAACACCCAAATTCAACCAGCCGATGGAAGCACCATTACACAATGGGATTGGGATTGGAATGCAGATGGAATAACCGATAACATTAACCAAAATCCATCCTATTGTTTTACCAATCCATCACACAGTAGTGTAAGAGATTTTGATATTCGATTAATTACCACCTCAAATTTTGGATGTAAAGACACCTTAATTAAAGCAGATTATATACATTCCTATCCAATACCATTGGCAAGTTTTATGTATTGGCCTAACGATGAAGCTTCTATTGTAGATAATGAAATTACATTTACAGATCAATCCATAATAGGTTCGATATGGAACTGGGATTTAGGAGATGGAACATTAACCAATGTTCAACATCCAGTTCATGAATATACTGATACAGGATTCTATTTGGTAACACTTGCAATGGAAAACGTTTATGGTTGTAGAGATACGACTCAGAAATATGTAAATATTAAACCCATCTATGCCATATATATTCCGAATTCATTTACACCAAACAGCGATAATACCAACGATTATTTTTATGTAAATGGATATGGAATTAAAGAATTGCAGATGATGATTTTTGACAGATGGGGCATGAAATTATATGATGACATAGGAGTAGATCAATCGTGGGATGGAGTTTATAAAGGAAATTTAGTACCAACCGATGTGTATGTTTATAAAGTTAGAGCCAAAGATGTTTTTGACGAGTGGCATGATTATATTGGTAAAGTAACTGTAATTAAATAGAAAAAAAACATATTTTTGAAGAGCCGCCCGTCACATGACGGACGGCTTTTTTGATTTTTTTGTGTGTAACCAAATTTAATGTTCGATTTTTGGCTTTTAATAAAAGATTAAAGCAACCATATTAAAATAAATACGTTTCTGACAAATATAATATTGTACACTTTTTACCTTAAAGAAAAAATAATGCACAAATATTCGTGTTACACTATACTACTAATTTTAGGTCTTTTTTTTACTAGTATTTTATCCAATGCACAGACTTTTCCAAACCCAGCCACTTTATCTACTGGGCAAGGTGCTCAAGGAACTAATGACCCAATATGGCAAGTGTCCGATTGGTTTTATGCACTACCTCAAGATCCATTAGTATTAGCTTATGTTCCTGCATACATTTCAAACAATTGTGCAC
>CAYJMI010000062.1:0-3544 GCA_964371285.1 uncultured Vicingus sp.
CCCCATCATTATGTACATGTAATTTGGTAAAATCAGTACATGGTGGTCCACCAATCAACACTATCCAAATATGCTTACCATATAACTCCTCACAAATTTTTCGAATTTCTCGACCATCTACTTCTTGTATAGTTTCAGGGCGTTTTGCACTACCGTCAGCATTCATAATATAATGGTCACGTAATTCTTTTTTACGCTTTTTTTCCAATTTTTCGTTTTCCAATTTTTTCAGCTTAGGTTTCATTTCTTCAGCAGAAACAAACACCCATCGAATTAATGGATTACCATTTGGATCTTTAAAGTTAAAGCTGTGCATGTTTGCAGAATGGCAGTTGAACTCCACGGCATAAGCACCTTTCATTCCAGCTATCATCATACCATAGAGTAGGAGGTCCATTCCTGAAAATATGGATACTATAATGACCTGTTTTAATTTGTTATTCTTGTTCATAAGTTAAATTTTTATGGTTAATAATAAATTCTTTGTTGCATCCACATGGGCATCTAAATTTCACTTGATCCATATCAATGTGTTCTACTAATTGTTTATTGGAAGCTACTTGTGGTGAATCCACCGTAAGTGATGCCTTATCCACTTGTGTTGAAGTAACCACAGGTTCATCATCAGAAACAAATGTTGTACTTACTGTTTCTGAATTTTCTGCCACCAATACCTCTTGGTACATGGATTCACTTACAGTATTTGTAGAACTATGGTAATACATCACAGGTTGAACACCAGGTACTTCAGGAATACTTCCTCTTTCTTCTGCTACAGCATCACTATAAGCAACGTACAAGGCCATTCTATCACGTTTCATTCTATCAAAATTTAGTGGCTTTACTCGACCTACTTTTAGTATACACCTTACATAATTTGGCTTAACTTTAAACCTCTTTGCTATTTGTTCAATAGTCGTTGGGTTTCTTTTTTTATTCTTCTTCATCTTCCCAAGTATTTAATTCAACATCAAAGTCACTTCTGTGGCCTTGCCCTTTAGATAAAATTTCGAAGAAGTACTCAAAACGGATGTAGTCTTCTTCTGGATCTCTATGGAATCCTGTTTGCACTTCTATTATCAGTTCGGGTAACTCTTCATCACTGCATTTGGAAATTTCTATTCCTGGTAATGTTTCTATATCATTATGTAGTGCAACTTGCACCGTTGACCAACCATCTATTACATGTGGTACCGGTTTACCATCCACATCAATGTGTTGGAATATTACCGGATTCTGGCGTCCGTACTTCAGTATGGATTCCCCGTGCATTTCCAGTTCGTCTAAGGTGCGCACCACATTCAACCGCTCGTGGATTGGATGCCGTTTTAACTCTTTTACTTTTAATTCAATTACTTTCATCATTTTAAAATTTTAGGGCGATCCACTGCAAAAATTATTTAAGCGCGCAACAGTTTTTCGCTGTGTTTAACAATGTAAAATTAAATATGATATATTGATTTATAATGTTGATTTAGTGATAGTTAAGCTCACATGTGAGCGAGTAAAAAGCAAAAAAATAGTGACCCCCAAATAGGAATTGAGGTTATGAAATGAAAATAAATTGAAAATAAGACTGCTCACATGTGAGCAGCATTTTTAAAAGTGTTAATGAATTAACTTGTGGTGGATTTAACGTAGGTTAAACCTTGATGAATTTCTTCGCTATCTTATTTAATATCTCTTTCTTATCGTCTGATAGAAAAGTATGTGTTCTAGGATTATCGACTCCTCTGTCACTAATTGTAGTACCTTTTTTTGGTAGAAAACTGTTAGCTGCTTTTTTAAATATCAATTTGTTGTTAAGAAATACAGTCGTATCAGTTTTTTCTAATGATATTTTTTCTACACCATTTATTTTTTCCTTGAATTCTTTTCCTGATAGTTTACATACCAGATATTTGAGTTCATTCATGTTTCCAACCCATTTTACTTGTCGGCTCAACGGTTCTTCAATAGAAAAGATCGTATGGTAATCTTTTCTATTCCCCTCTATAAAACCTTCTTTGGTCAGTTTAATGTATGTATCAACTATAATATTCTCAAAGGTACGCGGTTCCACCCCTCTTGAACTTAATACCAACTTATAAGTTAAAGTTGTAGCATAATCATCCTTTTCCAATTGTGGTTTTAATACTGCTTCCAGGTACTTAGATTTTTTAGGTGATTCCACTAACTTATCTATGAAGCGGTCGAAAAACATATCCACCAATTCATCAACCGAACAGGAAAACTGATTATCACCGATGGAAATATGTACCGAGACTTTCTTATCCATCAGTCCTGATTTTCGATTTGTGTTCTTAATTCATGTAGTAACCCTTTTATGGCTAACACCTTTGCCGTAGATTCAAAATGTTCGAACACCACCAAGTTGTAATCTTCCTTGTTCAGCTTCTTAACCACCTTATGGATCTCGTCCAGTTCTTTCTTCGTCTTCAGGGACAACACTTCAAATATAATAGGATCCGCTTCACTAACCCTGAATTCGTTGGAAAAAATACTCACCAACCCCATGATGATCTGCATGGTTGTCTTATCCTTTTGCTTGGATTTTTTAACAAGTGCCTGAAACGAATCTTCATACTGTTTAAGGTATTTCTTGGATGCTGGTTTCAGATCGTGCATGATCCGAACAGCCTCTATGTAGGCTCTGAATGCCGTCAGTAATGAACCTTTTGAGTTATCACTTTTAATGGAGAATTCATTCACACCTTTCAGACGCTCCATTTCTTTTCTCAACTTTTCAGGGTCTTTTATTCTGAAAAAAACAGCATAATCTTTATAATCCAACATCCTAATACAAGATCTCAACCTACTGGCATAATCACCAACTACACGGTCAGTCAATGGGCGTTTCTTGAATTTATTCTTAATCTGATTCATGGAGTGAATTTCCATAAATAAAATATTTTATGCAAATTATTTCCGTAGAATCAGCAGAATAGTTATCAACGCCCCATAAAATTCCAACAGCCTAATAAGGACGGATGATTTCGGGCTCCCGTATCACATCTTTTTTCACAGTGCCTTATACTTTACTATTTGGAATATCCGGACTGGTTTAATGCGTCCTAGACGGCTTTAAATTCAGTTTTTAGGGGATTTTGATAGTTAACGTCCCCTGTTTTGTTCATTTCCAGTTTTAAAAATTCTATTGGAAATCTTTTTGGAACAGTTTTGATCATCAGGTGTAGAATGTTCGGAACTGATGGTTTCAGGTGGTTTAGGTTAGAATTGAAAAGAGAGGGTTCAAGTGCTGTGAAAATTTCCTTATAAAAATTACCTTAAAAAAAAGGGGTACCTCCCCCTCTCTTATCCATAATGTTGCACACTTACTCACTATTAAACTATAAAAAAATGAAAAAACAAAGACTAAAATGTATGGTTCCACTGAATGTGGAAGACCTGAATGAGATATTTGACAACAACCATAGAAATGCCGATAAAGCAAGGGTGATTCTACAGTACCTTTTCTTTATGAAAATGAGAATGAAAAAGGACAAAAATTTCGCTTCTGGAATTAAAAGAACCAGTAGATACG
>CAYJMI010000062.1:3554-20607 GCA_964371285.1 uncultured Vicingus sp.
GTTCCGGTTAATTCACGATCGTTAAAGAAAATGGTAAGAAATTATTCCGAGATCATCAGGACGCTGTTGGAACATAACATCATTGAATACAAATTAAATGATAGGGGTGGTAAATCTTACATGCCTACAAAATGCACGATGCTTTACCGGATTAAAAATCCTGTTACAGACCCCAAGACCAATCGAAAATACAGAGTGGAATACATCACGCACCCGGATGTAATTAAATCGGTTGAACTGTATTATTATGGTAAGTATGACCGACAGGTACAACAACTCATAGGAAAATATGATTGGTTGTCGTCCACGGTCGAATTCATCGACCAGCTATACTTGGATGTTACACCTGAACAAATAGCTGGACTTGAAAGCGATAAGGAACTTAACCAAGACTATTTATTGGGCTTTGCCAATCAATTCAACAATCGATTGAGAAGGTTCATCAATAGGGACAATTACAGTTCAAGGCTACATTCACACCTAAGTAATATGCCAAGTGTACTTCGACCATTTTTGAAGTTGAAGAAAGACGACAGTCCGTTGGTACTGATTGATGTCAAATCTGCTCAACCTTTCCTTTTGAGTTGTGCATTTTACCATCCTAATATTCTTAAAATAGTGGATGAATTCAACCCCATCCTACCAATTATCAGGAAGTACCAACACACACTGGGTGTACGATTATTTTATGAAGACTGTATAGCCGGCACCTTCTATTCAGGATTAATGGAAGCCTCAGGTATGACTAAAGCTAGTCTGAAACAAAAATTATTTGAACACATTTTTTATTCATCCTATTATCCATATAAAGACGATGAAGAAAAAGGTACTGAACGGTGGAAGATACACCAACTGTTTTGTGGTAGGTACAGGGATGTATTAAGGCTACTGAACCAGTTGAAACAAACTCGAAAATCTACTTTACCGTTCGTTGCCGGGTTGACAAAAATGTACTGTGTTCCCAATATATTAGCTGCCAGATTGGAAAGCACCATATTCATTGACGGTATTACACGTCAATGTGCCGAAGAAGATATTCCAGTCGCCACCATTCATGATGCTTGGGTTCTCAAAGAAGCAGACCAGAGTAGGTTTATGGAGGTGTTTTTGAACGAGTTTAAATTACTTACGGTGAATTCACCGCAGGTTGAAGTTACCAATTTAATGAGTAACATTAATATAGGTAGGTAAAATAAGGACTGGTTTAATGTCTTTTCAGTAGTCATTAGCATCGTTTCAATACTTCTATTTTGAATCATACAATTTTTATCGTCAAAGAACGTACCAAGCTTTAAGAGTACTTCGTAACCCGTTACTTCTAAACTGAAATAGTAATTGAGTGGGTGCTTACCCAATTCAAGTGGTAATATCATCCTTCTAAATATATACTCTAAAAAACTATGAAACCAAATAGTTGTCCAAATTGTTCTTCAACCCATTTTACTAAATACGGAACTAGAGAAGGTAAATTACAACGATACCGATGTAAAAAATGTAATTACCGTTTTACTGGTGAGACACTAGTAAAGAAACGAGATACTTACTACAAAACAAAAGCTGTACAGCTATGGCTGGAAGGATTAACATATAAAGCAATTGGACATTTACTTGGCTTCTCTGATGATACGGTAAGTAAATGGCTAAAACCTTATATTAAAAAATTAGAACCATTATAACTGGATCGGAAAAAATTAACAGGAAAAGTAAAACAGTATGGAAAGATTATTTATGCAGATGAAGTAAATAAACACTCGTCAGGAATTGTTGTTAATGGTTTTGAAAGCCATGTGTTTGGGGTGAGTAGAAAATCTATATAATATTTATTAAAGTTGCTTTAGGAATATTAAGAAAATTCCATTCTTATTGTTAGTTTTGGGAAGAGCTATAAATTTCGTGTTAAATGAATCAAAATCTCGAACAAATAGCAAGAGATAAAATGAACCTAAAACGGAATAAAATTCTAAAGATAATTTATGAAAAAAATATTTGAGCAACTACTAAAAGCAAATTCTGCAAGAGAAGTAACGGACATTCTTATTGACCTTACCGACAATTATGAAATAGGTTGGCAACCAGTTGGTGGCAGAGGCAATAACCAATCTACTATCAATATGGGAACAGACCCTGCTGCTGGTTTGGTGGAGAGAATAACAAACTCCATTGATGCTGTTCTTGATCTGGAATGGTATGAACAGGGTTGCCCAACTGATATTGAAAGCCCAAGAATTGCTGTTCAAAAATGGTTTGGACTACCAGAAGGAAAATTGAGAAACATTGAAAATATTTCTGCAAAAAATATTCAGGAATTGGCTAAAAAGATATCAATCACGCTAAAAGATTCTGAGAGAGAATCTTTTCCCACAGTAGAAATTAGAGATTACGGAATAGGAATAAGAGGCGAAGATTTTTCAAAAACAATTTTGAGTTTGAACGATGACAACAAAATAAATAAGTTGCATCAGATGGGTGCTTATGGACAAGGAGGTTCAACATCTCTTTCTTTCAATACATTTACTATTATCATTTCAAGACCTAACAAAGTTTTAAAAAAAGGAAATTCTGTTTCCTTTACTATTGTAAGATTTAATGATGGTGGATTAGGACAAAGAAAACTTGGATTTTATGAATACTGTGTTGGAAAAAACAACCAGCCACTTTCCTTGGAATTTTCTGATGAAAAATTCGTTGCAGGAACTTTAGTACGACATATTGGAATGGATATTGGAAAGTACAAGAATAAAATTACCCAGCCAACTGGCTCCCTTTGGTATCTAGCACACCATTATATGTTTGATCCCGTTATACCTTTCATTATAACCGGTGAAAGACAAGAAGATTTGACAAAAGGAAAAAAGGAAAATAGAACTGTATCTGGAAATAATCGAAGATTAACTTTGGGTGGAGGAGAAAATAAGGAATTAACAGCATACAAACGAGATGCAACTTTGACTTTCAAAGACGGTAAAGTGACTATCTATTATTGGGTACTAACTATTGAAGGTGATGAACCACAAAAAAGAATTATTAATTATACTCAAGCATCACAGCCCATTATTATAACATTTAATGGACAAAAGCAGGGGCATCTTTTAAATTCAATTATCAAATCGGAATTGAAACTTCCATTCCTTGAAAAATATTTGGTTGTGCAAATTGAGTGCGACCAACTTGACAACGAATCAAAGAGGCAACTTTTCAGCAGCACAAGAGAAAACACAAGAGACACTTCAATCAAAAAAGAACTTGAAAAATTAGTTGTTGATACTCTTGCTGCTGATGATGAATTAAAACGATTAGATAAAGAACGCAGAGACCGTTATTTACAAAAAGATGAAACAGATGTTTTAGATAAGTTACGCAAGAGACTTGCTTCGAGAATTAATCAATATTTAAAAGCATCAGGTGGTGGTACAGGTGTAAAAGCTACAGATACTATTGAAACTGTTAAACAGAAAAAACAACCTCCTATTCCAATAAATGACCCTCCAACATTTCTTGAAATTACAACACCAAATGAGAAAGATGTTTTTATTGGTAAAACATTCAGTGTTAAATTCAAAACAGATGCACATCCAAATTTATTTTCGAACCCCGACTGGTTTTTTGCCGTAATTGAGCCGCATTCATTTGGTAGTTTTACGGGAACTGCAAGAGTAGTTGATGGATATGGTATTGCTTATTTCAAAGCTAGTGATATAATTGAAGAAGGTATTGAAGCAACGATTACTTTGGAGTTGAGACCACCAAGACAAAAAACAATCAGCGATACACTCACAGTTATTTCAGCACCACTTACTGAAACAACCGACACTGCAAATCCTGGAAATAAAAATGCACCAAACATTGAAATTATTGCAGTAAATGAAAACCATCAGTATTATAAAGACAACGGTTGGAATACATTTTCAGTAGCCGATGTACAAGATGACCAAGACGCTGTAATCATTTACATAAACGATTCAAATGCATACTTGACAAAGTTACTTGAGAGAGCACAACAATATAATACAACAACTGTTGATTCAATTAAAAATAGATATAGGGAACATGTTGGATTTTGTGCATTCATGATTGACAAAAACAAAATTGAAGAAAGACTTCAATCAGAAGAAGGAAAAACTTTATTACCCGACCAAGTGGAGCAAATTAAAAAAGCATCCTTACAAAATGCTTCTGAAACAATTTGTGGAATGATAACTGACTTTTTTGATTATATAAGAACAGAAACAGAAGAAATATAAATGCCAACAACAACACTTGAAAATTTTGTAACACCTTGGGCAAACCTAAGTTCACGAGAATATGATTCATGGCATTCCATGTGTTCCTATTTAGGTTCGTTTCCTCCGCCGTTGGCAAACTATTTCATTCGATACTTTACAAAGGAAGGCGACATCGTTTTTGATCCATTTGCAGGTCGAGGAACAACACCACTTGAAGCAAGAATTCTAAATCGTAAATCAATTGCAACAGACTTGAATCCAATTGCACTTGCATTATGTGATGCTAAAAATGGAAGTTTAACAAAAGAAGAAATCTTTTTGCGAATAGACGAACTTGAAAAAAAGTATGACACTTCATTATATCAGCAAGAAGCAAACGCACAACCAGTAGAAGTTCATTTGATATTTCACCCGAGAACCTTAGCAATGCTTTGTTATTTAAAGAGAAAACTTTTGAAATCCGAAAATCAAGTTGACAAATTTTTAATCGGAATTACATTGGGTGTATTGCATGGTGGTGAGAGAGCAGATGGAACATCAGGTTATGCCTCTATTGATATGCCTAACACATTCAGCATGTCACCAGACTATGTAAGAAAATTTGTCCAAACAAATCAGCTCAACAGATTTTACAGAGATGTTTTTGTTTTGCTTCGCGATAAAACAGAACGACTTTACAAGAAACACACAGAACTTAAACAGTCTGGAATTGTAATAAAAGCAAATGCAAAAACTCTTTCAATAGTTGAGGAACTAAAACCGTTTCATAAAAAGGTAAGTTTGATTTTAACCTCTCCACCCTATTTAGGAATTGTAAACTATGCAAAACAAAATTGGATTAGAGGTTGGTTTTTAAACAACGACCCAATAGTAATTTCTGCTGAGCTTGACGATGATTTAAACCTTACAGAATGGGTTCAGTTTTCCAAAGCAGTTGCAATGCAATTGAAAACATTTTTGAAGAAAGACGGAGTTGCAGTTTTCATAATTGGTGATGTTGCAAGATCAAAAACAAGTGTTATTCCACTTGCAAGAGAATTTGCTAGAATGGTTCGTGAACATAAAATTTTCAAAAATGTTTGGTGTATCAACGATGCAATATTAGATACAGATAAAACTACTAGAATTTGGGGAGACAAAAAAGGGATTGCTACTGCAACAGATAGAATTGTATTTCTCTCTGATATTAATCCTTTTGAAAAGTATAAGGCAAATGATGAAATCGAAAAATTTGATTTTGATTTTATTGAGAAAAGTACAAAATATATTATCGGCACTTAAACATCTTTTATTCTAATGTCAAAAGTTATTGATAGCACAGCCAACAATTGGTATCAGGAAGTAGCACCAAGAGATTTTTATAAGGAGATTGACCTTGAAAGGGTAATCATGCATAATCTTTCACTCATTTTTCCAGAGTATATACCTGCAATGTTTAAAGACGACTTGATTCATAAAGTTACTGGGAAAAAGAACAGAGCTGATTTATGTATGATTAAATCTGATTACAGCGAATGGTATGTAATTGAAGTAGAGTTAGGGAAGCATACAAAAGGTGAAGTGGTAAAACAAATTGACACTTTCCGGAATTGCAATTATACAGCAGGAAATGCTAACTACATTTTTCAAAAAAATAAATCCTTAAATCTTACACGACTTGCAGCATTGGTGATAGGAAAACCACCAGAATTGATGGTCATTGTCAATGAAGTTAAAAAAGAATGGAAGAAAGATTTGACAGCTCTAAATTGCAAAATGTGCGTGTTTCAAATTTATAATGACTTTGAAGGAAAAAAAATGTATCGCCTTGAAGGAGAGCATCCATTTATTTATACGAACTTTCGGAATTGCACTTATGAAAAACAGTTACCTTATGCAATAAAAATTCTGAAGGAAGAACAGTTCTTAGATTCTTTAAACATTAAGGACGGAATGCAAATTAATATTGAATACAACGGAGTAAAACACACATGGGAAAGACAAGATGATAGCAATGATGTTTACTTAATTTGTAAAAGTCCTATTTCTCCTCTTGATTCTTTATCTTCCCGTTACCGATTAAACTATTACAAAACAGGTTGGATTAAACAGCCAACAGGAGGTTATTTGATAGTGTTACTTAGCAAATGTTTTAGGAAACCGAGAGTGCAAATAAATAATTCATTCAGCTTTACAAAAGAATAACCATGAGATTTGAAATAGAAAATAATATAATTGCATCATATAAGCGCCTCTCGTATGATGCTTGGTATGCGTTCGCAGAGTTCGTAGATAATTCTACTCAATCATACTTTGATAAGAGAGAAATTCTAAATACAGAGTATGCCAAAACGGGAGACAAACTAAAAATCACAATTGACTACAATCCAGTTGCAGATAAAATAATTATTTCCGACAATTCAATCGGTATGAATGAAGCTGACCTTGTTAGAGCTTTTAAGGTTGGACAACCGCCAGAAAATCCAAATGGCAGGAGCAAGTATGGACTGGGAATGAAAACGGCTGCTTGTTGGTTCGGTGACAATTGGACAATAAGAACTAAGAAGCTCAATGAAGCAAATGCTTATGAAGTAACAATTGATGTTGATGCAATCGCAAAACATATTGGAGAAGTGAATCTTCAACCAAATGTTATTGCCTCTACTCCAGAAGAACATTACACAGTTCTAACGATAACAAATTTGAATCGCAAATTTGTTGGTAGAACACTTGGGAGAATAAAAGAATTTTTAAGCTCCATTTATCGCTTTGATATTTCAGAAGGCATTGAAATAAAATGGAACGGAGCAGTTTTGACTTATGAAGGTTTTGATGATGAACTTCATGTTACATCAGAAGGTATAAGATTCAAAAAATTATTTGAGTTTGAGATTAACGGCAAATCGGTTAACGGTTGGGTTGGTGTTTTAGGTAAAAGTTATGGAAGCAGAAAGAAGGCAGGGTTTTCTCTCATTCAAAATAAAAGAGTAATTCAAGGTTCACCTAATGGCTACAAGCCATCTTCAATTTTTGGTGAGCAAGAAGATGGCAGTAACGATTTGGTAAATCAACGTGTGGTTGGTGAACTTTTTTTAAACCAGTTTTCAGTTAGCCATACAAAAGATAAAATTGTTTGGGAAGACGATGAAGAAAATTCATTGGATATAAAGCTTGGTGAATTTTGTAAAGAAGCGAGAGAGTTAGCATTGACTTTGAGATTCAACAAAGAACCAAATGACTATTTAGCAAAGTTCAAAGAAGAAGCAGTTACAACATTGGCGAGTGAATTAAAGTCATCAGAGATTACCAACTACATTAAAACCGTTCAGCCATATCCTGAAAAAATAATTGCAGCTTCCTTTAGTAAATCTTCAAAAGTTGTTACAGAAGATAATCAACCTGTACTTGAAGCAACAATCGGAAGTGATAGCGATAAAATTCATGTAGTTGTTTTCTTTAGCGAAAAATCAGAATTTGAACCGTATGTTCTTACTGAAACGACTATTGAAGAAAACAAAGTCATTGTAATAATAAATATGCTGCATCCTCATGTTCAAGAAATGACAAGTGCTGATTCCCTTACAAACTTTATTCGTCATTGTATCTATGACGGTGTTGCGGAATGGAAAGCCCTTAAACTAAGAGGGAGCATTCAACCACATACCGTAAAATTTTTGAAAGACGGATTACTTAGAATTCCATTTGAAATTAAATCAAACAAAGCGGTTTAGAAACAAAAATTCTTTTTACCCTCCATGAGATAATTGCTTTTGTTCTCTAAAATACAAGACTCCAGTATTATAGAGTCTAAAGTAAAACAAAAATTAGATAAGAGCATAAAAATAAATCTTAACGAAGAAAAATCATCCAAGTGGTATGATATACTTGTTAAATATTGGTGGGCTATAATAATTCCTCTTGTTGTTGGAATAATTCTACTAGAAATAGAAAAATTGTTCTAATATCAATCAATGACTAGGGTTGGTTTGTAAAGATGTTCTTAGGTAAATTTAAGCCACTTGGGGTGAATCCACCGCAGGTTCAAGTTACATTTTTAGGAGTGCAACATTAATATGGGTAAGAATAAACAAGGAAGTTATGATAATTAAAATAGGCTCATAACATTATATATTATGTACTAACTCCTTCAATTCAATATCTAAAGCAATGGCTATTTTCCTTAAAACTATAATTGTAGGATTTTGTTCAGCTTTTATAATTCGTCTTATTGTTCTTGTATCTACTTCACAGGCAGCTGCAAATTCACTTTGAT
This sequence comes from uncultured Vicingus sp., assembly GCA_964371285.1. Taxonomy (GTDB): domain Bacteria; phylum Bacteroidota; class Bacteroidia; order Flavobacteriales_E; family Vicingaceae; genus Vicingus. The sequence continues at coordinate 12,030 of CAYJMI010000062.1, forward strand.
TTTTATATTTAGCAAGATAAAGTTGCTCGATTTTCCTTCCTAAATTATGTAAAAATTTTTCATTGGTAATCATGACATAAATGTCCGATGGTATGTATTTAAAAAATAGGCGTATATGTCCGAATTATAAAATGAATTATTATATTTGCTTGAATCCAAAAATAAACCACCATGAAAAAAATAATAACAATTATCATTATCAGTCTATTGACTTTAAGTATGTATTCCCAAACAGTTAAGAAAGAATATTACGATTATAGGCAAACTCAAATTATGGCTCAGTACCAAGTCAACTCTGTAGGTGAAAAACATGGTTGGTTTAAGGGCTATGACAAGCAGGGGGTACTAATTGCTGAATATAATTTTAAAAATAATCTTTGGGAAGGTTTAAATAAAGAATATTCCACTTGGTCTGGAAGTAGACAATTAACCAAAAGTGAAACATATAAAGCTGGTGTTCTAAACGGACCGGCAATTTATTACATGGAAGGAACTGTGGTAGAAGGTAAAGGAAATTATATTAATGGAGAAAAGGATGGAAAATGGTATAGAATTTATTCCTATAGCTATGATGATATAAAAAGATTCCATGAGATAGATGGAAAACTTAAAGATTTTGTGAGTTCTGAAGACATCTACAGCATGGGAAAAGTTGTGAATCCTGAAAATGGAGAAGTAAAAGAATATTTCTATCCAAGTAAGAAACTTAGATCAATAGTTAATTATAAAGAGTCTTATAAATTTGGTAAGAACATTTGGTATTATCCGACAGGAGCTATAGAAACTGAGGAACTGTTTGAAGAAAAAGGACATCTTGTGTATTCAAAAACTTATTATATAAATGGTAATTTAAAAGAATCGAGGACGCTTGTTAATAATGTAGAGGTATTTGAAGCATATTATAAAGATGGCTCACCTACTAGAGCTACTGAAAACATTTTGTTAGAGAAGCAAAAATATGAAGCACAGGTCGTAAAAAAACAAAAATATGATGAAGCTTTAATTGAATTTAAAAATAAGAATTATTCGAAGGCATACGATTTATACAAAGAGGCGGGATCAAAAAAAGAAGCTGATGCAATGTGGTATTTAAACTCAGCAAAAGATTATTTCGAGAAATTAGAATATAATAGTACTCTATTTCAAATTGGTAAAGCTATACTTGAGAACCCTGCTATTGAAAAAGAATCAATTATAATTGAGTTCAAAGAAGAAGTGTATACCAAATATTTACCTGAGCTAAATGATGTTTTTATTAAACTTGCAAAAACGTATGATGTCGATCTAATGTATAAATGGTTAGTAAGCATAAAACCAGTTCTTAAAGATGTTGATTATTTAAGGTATGAAAAACTAACCAATGACACTAAGTTACGATTTGACCACCTTATAACTCTTGACAATGAAGTTGACACATTTTTTGCAAATTTTAATAAAATGGATGTTTATAGTAAAAACAAGCTTGAACTTATAAGTAAATCAAAAAAAATTATAGTGGATTATATAAATGTATTTCGACTTGAAAAAGAATATGAAGTTGCGATAATAAAAGGTAAAAAGGTTGTTGATTCAATTTCAATAATTTTAGGTTATGATGAAGATAAGTGTAAACAATTGAAAAAAGAACTAAAGGATATAGATAATCCAGAACAAATAAAAGCCATTTTAAAAATTTAAAAACAAAGTCTCTCACACCGAAAGACTTTGTTCATGTACCACATTCCGTATTGCGTCAATCAACTTTCCATCGTGCATTTTGGTCAACTCTGTTGAGCCCAATTCAATAGTGAGCATATTTGTATGTATCTGTCGTGTCGGAATTCCCAGAAATATTAAATCATAATCAAGTTTGTATTCGAATTGATAATTATACAGGCTGGTGCTAACCTTCTTCGGCGTAAATGTAATTGGGGCATTGAATATCCGACGGTCACTAGGGGTTATATATAGTCCCTGAGTAAGATAAAACATCTCAAAAGTTAATTTTGTTATCAATTCACCACCATTGTCCATGAATTGAAATTCTGGAAAATTATAAAATAAACTATTCGGGTGGCTGATGATAGTTTTACCCGGTATTTCGACCGATAGATCATTAGTTTTTGAGTTAAATTCCACATGGTAAACGATTTCGTCAACTTCGACAGTAGTTTTTACGATGTGCCTACTGTTTCTTAATGTTTGATCGTTCCATTTTATTGCATTTTGAATCCATTCGATTATTTCAAAATCTATTTTAGATTCGAACCACTCTGGTGGAGATTCTAGCAAGGTAAACGCTTCGTCGTAAACTATGTTTTCAGGAGTTTGTAGCTCAAAAGTTTTTTCCTCAAAATTAACACGTAAGGTGTAGTCGTCTTTTAGAAAAATAAATTCATTGCTGGTGCTTATGTAATCAATTGGTGCTACTGCTGAATGGGATGTTGTTATCATGGCTTTGATTTTTATTTTATATATCTCTTTTATCTCTAGCCACAACATCATTAAACCATTTTTTATGTTTTTCAAACCCACCAGTTAATGCATCCAACGCCTCTTCTTTTGTCATTTCGGGTGATAATAATTGTTTTCTAATGATTTCAAGATGTTTTGTTACGAAGTTGATATATTTCTCTGGATCTTCTAACCGGTAAAAAGGTGTAGGTTCATTTTCTTCAATATCTTCGAAGAACTCTTTTGGGTAAGGTTCGCCAATGGTAATGTTTTTTACAATTACGCCTTTGAACTCAGTAGGAACAAGTCGATTGTCGAATATAAACGGATGATTAACATGAATTTCGATTCTGTTAGGCTGGACTAGAACGAACTGTTCCAAATCTTCGTCCCATTCTTCAATAATGGTGGAAACATTAATCTCAGGTTTTAACTTAATTAAACAAGGGTGAGCTAATTCAAATTCCAGTTTTAATTTTTCTTCTTCTTTTGTCATGTCATGGCTTTTTATCTTATATATTCCTTAAAACAAATGCAAAAAAAGCTTAATATGATTAAGTATAAAAACACTATGAAAATCAAATCTTTGTAATGTTTTTTTATTTTGTCGATTAATGACATATTTCTATAATTGCAAACATGAATGAAAACGAAGGAATCCCTGTCCTCTTCAGTCACAAACATGTCATCATCCGGAAAATTCGCCATCATTTCCTCATTATTATTTTGAAATTCCCATTGCATAAAATTGTCGTCAGCAACACATTTCTCTGCTATCTCGTACTTCGTCGATAGATTTATTATAGTTTCCCAAATCAGATAAATGGCAAGTATAGAAGGAACCCAAATATGTGTTAAGATTTCTACTACCAATAAAAATATAGCTGTAACAAAAATAAAAATCGCTGGTTGTGGCAGATAAAAGTGTTTTAAGATGATGTTCATCCTTTTATCTGCATCAAGCTTGTTAATGTAGTGTTCCTCTAAATTTTCCATAGTTTCTATGTTTTTTAATAACTTCATTCATCTTCCACAGCATCCATCGTTTCGCTGTTGCTCACTAAATTAACCGATAAAAACAACATAAAAAATAATGATGTAGTAAAATAAAAATTTTTAATCGTTAGTAACTTCTCAATGGAAAATTGTCGTGTTGTCCCGAAATCTAGCATACTTGCTATGAACCAATACTTATTATTATGAAAATTGAAGAAGTTAGATTAAGAATTACAGAAGCGTTTTTGAAGCACCAGAAAATAACCGCACAACAGTTAAACTATACACCTTATAGCATACCATTTGTTCAGAGTTATGGCGTCCTTACTCACTTGATTGAATTAGGAGCTGTAACTAAAGAAGAAGACAACAAAACTTATACTTTAATCGATAAGGGCAAGTTGATTAGTGCGTTTGAAATGGACTTGCCTGATGTAACTAAACCTGAAAAGGTAAGTAAACCTACTCCTATACTTTCCGGTCGGAATACCAGTCAATATGTGTTTGAGAAAGTGAAACGTTCTAAGGGGCGAACGGTGTTAGCTGTTGTTCAGGCGTATCTACGTGATAATAAAAATGTAACCTATAAACAGTTACTTACGGTGTTTCCAGAACAAGTTAAACGGTTTGGCACCATCAATACTTTGGAGAAGGCACAGGAACTTTCACCAGACCCTCAACGACCAAGATACTTTTTTAAAGAGCAGGATGTTATTAATTTAAAGAATCAGAAAGTTGTTGTAACCAATCAGTGGACACATTCTGCTTTTCTGGAATTCGTTGTTGTTACTAAAGAGTTGGGCTACAAAATTGAACCATCTAATTAGATGGTTTTTCCTCAATAATCATTATGCCTTCTAAATCAATTTCATCTCCAATATCACTACTAATATTACCCTGATCCATTAATGCATTGACATACCAAGGTAATTTTTTAGTTACATATTGTTCTCTATTTTGCCTAAACTCCTCTGAATGTAGATCAACTCCATCGGAGGTGTTAAAGGCATTTTGTAAAAACCCATATACCCTGTATGGTAATGTTGAGTACACCCCACTCACATCATCGCTTGGATGCAGATAACCTTGACAGCAAACTAAACAATGCCAGGGAAGCATTACATCTTTGATGTCATCTATGGTTAGATGTGCTATATTCATTCCCACTATCTTACTAGCCGGAACAACTGAACAACCAAGCTCCTGATAATTTGCTGGATAAGATTTACAATTCCAAGGGAAAGTAGAATCAGTATTGGTAATATAATTGTAGAATACATAAAAGGGAAAAACTTTAGGCTTGCCATTATTTGATTCTTGTATTAACAGATCTATTTGTCTGCCATGTCGGTTGCTACGATCCACATCGGGATATACATTATCAGATAGTCGTAATTTTTTCGCTTGTATTCTCATACCGACAGCAACACCATTTGCTACAAACCACCATTCCCAATCAGCTCCATTTTTAGCTTCTTGTCTTCTGTTGAATTTTTTTATCTTAATATCGTAGGGGTACTTTATCTGCAAATCCTGTAGGTTTACATCAGTTATAGTTTCCTCTCCAAAACTAATTCCGGTTATTAGTTCATTTTGAATACGTAACCAAGTTTGAATAGCCTGGTCTGCAAATCCTTTACATAAAGGTGTTCGTTTCATTAATTCTATATTTTAAAACATTTACTCAACATCATAGCCACCTTAATGATTGTCGGGCAATATGTGCGTTTGCATTTACAGGTCGACTGTAACTCTGATCTATGAATCCTCTTTGAACAGAAGCCGGAACAGAAAAAGATAATACCGCTCCACTGCTCATGAAGATCACGTGTTTAATAATATGATGCTGACCTATCAAATTAAAATAGTGCTGTGCATCTGGTTGGCCAAGGTAAGTATCAAATCTTAGTGTAATCAGTACATTATCATCTTCTGCATTGCTTATCTCTCTCAAAACCTGTTGTGGGCTTTTCTCAACCTCCTGTGCTGATCTAATCCAAATTTTAAACGGTAGTATATTCCCAGATATATCGGCAACATCGGTTCTACCGCTGACAAACAATCCAGTTAAGGCTCTAGTTAAACTAGATTTCCCACATGCACCATCTCCTATTATTAAGTACACATTTTTCATGGATTTGCCCTCCTGTATTCTACATTTGCGTGACCCAATTCATCCCGCTTATGATTTCGTATAGTAAGTAAATTTTGAAGTTGAAATTCTTCTTCCATAGTGAGTTCATCTTCATTATGCTCCATGTAATAATATGCCCAATTATCATAATATAAAAAGTATTCATTCAAAGGAGCTACTAAAACACTTCTTCCAACCCTAATTTCAACAAGCAATTCAGCAGTTGATTTTTTATGAATATTACCAATCCCTAAAGTATCTGCCACATTAACTGCTGCCACTCTATGAGCTTCTTCAATTTGTATTTGATCAATTTTAAACTTCATTATTGTATCATTTGTTTAAATATTTAGACAAAATTAGATTGTAAAAGTTGTCTAAATTTTTTCTGTTTTTATCGCTTACGAAATTACTAAATTTACCGTATGAATAATGAGGTTCAACAAATCTTAGAAGAAGCTAAGTCACTTGCTATTCGCTACAAAAACCTTACTGGAAAGCCATTAGGCATCACTGGTGAAATCGGTGAATTTACAGCATCCATTTTGCTGAATATAGAATTATGTGACGCCAGACAAGCTGGATATGATGCCTTAAGGAATGGTACTGAAAAGATTCAGATTAAATCAAGGTGTTCTGATAAACTTACTGGTCATAGGGTTGGTAAGATTACTAATAAACACGATTTTGACTATTTGATCTTTGTATGGTTAGATGAACAGTTTGAACCTAAAGCCATTTATGAGACTACCAGAGATAACGTGTTTAAAGAACTCAACAAGTCTGGATCCACAGCCAGAAATATAAGAGGTCAACTAAGTGCAAGTAAACTTAAATCTATAAGTAAAGAACTATGGAAAGCAGAGCGGTTAGGATGACCAATGAAATCTTTTATGATTTTATGTCACCTGATATTAGGAACGATGAATTGAAAACAATACTTGGTAATGTACTTGAAAAAATCTATGAACCTAACAGATTCTACACTAAACACATTGTAGGGGTTACACCATTAACTAGGGAACGGATGATTGAGATTGAAAGGAATCCCAATACACATATAAAATGGAATTCTGTACTTAAACCAACCAAACCACAGATGATATTACTGAACATTAGTGTTGGTGATGAAACCATCATCTGGGATCTGTTACATGAATATGGTCATTTGGTTGATGGGCCACCTTCAGATGAAGAAGGAAATCAAATTAGAGGTTTACCCCGTGAAAAACGAGCATGGGAAATTGGAAGGAAAGAACTTGTGAATTATCCCCAGTACTTGAATAGTTATAATACAAGTGCAGAAAATTGTATTTCCAGTTATTATTGAACATATTGAGTTGATTCAATTTCATGGATATATTTAAAAATCTCTTTAGCGTGTTCCATTGGACTTACCTCGGGAGCATCTAATCTCACCAGTTCATCACACATAAGTGCTAATAATGTCAAAATGAGTGCTGAATTCCTACAATGTCTATCATGCAAAATATTCATAAACTTCATTACAGGTGTATTTTCAGATTTTTGATTAGTGAAACTATGAGGCTGTAATTCCGATATTCCTTTTTTGTGCATTAAACCAGTACGATACTTATTAAGTTCTTCTAGTGATTCCGAACTTACTTCTTCTATAAAATATTGATAATATGGTTGTTCTTTAGCAATTAATGGCATATCTGATGAAAGTGAGCTTAACCGTTGTTTATGTGCCTTTTTATCAGATAAATCACCTAATCCATAAATTAACCCAAGAAGAACAACTGCTTTTTCAATACTGGCTTTAAGGTATAAAAATATGCAATCTGCTACATTCACAAGATCGATTTCTTCTGTTAATAAAATTTGGTCTGATTTCTTTTTATTAATTAAACTCCATAAGTTAAAATAATTATGTAATGCTAATGCAGTTTTGTATTGTAAATTAAGAATTTCATATAAGTATAATATGATTTCCTGAGATTTAGGGTGATTTGAATTTCGTATTGAAGCAAATGTTGATTTAGCATTAATATCAACACAATATTGAATAGATAATATTGGGATTTTAATTGAAATAGCTGGAATAAGCAAAGCCATAAATGGAACTTTATTCGCTAATGCTAGATTTAATTTTGGTTTAGACGTTACTCCCCTATATTTTATCCTAGTCAATGCACCTAAACTTGTAATAGCATTTGCTCTTTCAATATCCTCTGTAGTTAATATAGTATTATAATCTTCAGCTTTTTGATTTTGTTGCCAAACAGTTATTCCATATAGAATTTCACCAAAATCCTCCTTTTTACCGAATATCTCATCAAACAAATTTTTCAAGGTAATGTCACGTACTTTATTTATATCAGGCTTCCAAGTACGAATAATTAGTGATTTCAACTTTGGATAGAACGATTCCTCCTTCCACAATTCATAATTATTGATTGGCACCAAAATACTTCCTGGTTTAACTTCTTCTGAAATAACACCCAACGATTCTTTGTCAATTCTTAACCACCACAGAATTATTTTTTTAATCATATATTTTCTAATGAATGTGGAATATCTAATCGATTCATATTAGTTGATTAATTGAAGAATACAATGTGTAATAATTATTGCTTTTCAAAATTAGGTAACATTAACCACCAAATCAATAATATTTCCACATATCGTAAACATCTGCTATCTTGCTATAAACAATTAAAAATAGACGTTTTGGTGCTCAACATTAAACCTTACTCAAAAATGCAACGCAAAACCAAGCTTTCGGGACAGTTGAAATCCTATCAAAAACGCTCTAGCCTTATCTATAGTCAATATTTTAGCACATGAATAAAGTAAATGCAATAATTCTCACACGAGTTTCCACAAAACATCAATCTGTGGATTCTCAGCTAACTTCACTTCAAAGTTATTGTCGTGAACGCTCATACAATGTAGTAAGGTCGATCCAGTCAACCGTGACCGGAAACACAACCAATAAAAAACGTGAGGACTTAATCGAACTGATGGACTTCATCAACAATTCTGCTATTC
>CAYJMI010000063.1:0-15386 GCA_964371285.1 uncultured Vicingus sp.
GTTGTTAGCTGAGTGAATGATTGTTGTGGCAGATGCAAAATTATTGTTTGCAGGTTGAGCAAAAACACGTAGAGCTAAAAAGCTAAACGTAAGAAAAAAGAAAAATTTATTCATAAGTCGAGTCAACTATAATTCTATTTATGTAAAATACTTAATACAAGTATAAGTAAAAATACCTAACAAGTGTTACGTAGCTATTCAAAATATGTTACAAATCATGAATTATTTCCTGATGATTTTAATTTCACCAGAAAGACCTAGCTGTATAATGGAGGATGACTGGTGGTTTCCGCTATCAAATTTTTGGTTGACAACATAATCAACACAATCTATTATTTTATTAGAAATTTCTTGAAAATACAATGGAGTTGGAAAGTCGCTAACATTTGCAGAAGTAGAAACAATAGGTTTGTTAAATTTATGAACCAATTGATTACAAGAACCTTCTTTTACCATTCGAATACCAATACTTCCATCCTCAGCTATTACATTTTTAGCTAGGTTTTTTGCTTTAGGGTAAATAATGGTGGTGGGTTTGTCCGAAATATCAATGATATCCCAAGCTAAATCAGGTATTTCAACAACGTATTTTTGCAACATGGCATCGTTTGCAACAATTACAATCATGCTTTTATTGTCTTCTCGCTGCTTGAGTTGATATATTTTATTTACAGCTTCCTCGTTGGTGGCATCGCAACCAATTCCCCAAACGGTATCGGTGGGATAAAGAATGATTCCACCAGATTTTAAAACTTCAATACATTTATTTATTTCATTAATCATGTTATTTTATTTTTTCACAAACAACGCTACCGCCTCAATATGTGCCGTATGAGGAAATTGGTCAACCAAACTTATCTTTTTTATTTGATAACCTCCAGCAAACAAATCTTCCATGTCGCGAGCTTGAGTGGAAGGGTTACAACTTACGTAAACAATTTGTTTGGCGTTTAGTTCGATCACTTTTAGTAATGCTTTACGTGCAATCCCTGCACGAGGCGGGTCTAAAATGATGGTACTGATTTGGTTTTTGTATTGAGGGTATTCAAACAAAAACTTGTTGACATCGGCAGCAAAAAACTCCACATTCTTAATGTTGTTTTTTATGGCGTTTTCCTTGGCGTTCTCAATAGCATCTTCAACAATATCAACTCCAATTACTTTTGCATTGGTTTTTGAAGCAATAATTTGACCAATGGTTCCAGTTCCACAAAACAAATCCATGACTAAACCATTAGAAATGTTTTCGTTGTTTTCCATAGCATAAGCAATGGTTTTGTTGTACAACAATTTAGCACATTTCGGGTTCGTTTGAAAAAAACTTTGCATACTAATATCAAATGATAAACCCAATAAATCTTCAGAGATAACTGGACTACCATAAAGCACAGTTTCATTTCCTATTCTCGATTGTGCATTATCGCCAATATCGTTGTTTATGGTGTGTAATATTCCAGCAACTCTGTCGCCAAACAATTCAACAACATAATCGGAAAAAGCTTTGAAATTGAATAAACCAATGTTGGTGTCGCTAGTTACTAATTTAATTAAAAACTGATTGGTTTTATAGCTTTTACGTACCACCAAATACCTAAAAAAGCCTTCTTTTTTTGGTGGATGCCAAGCTGGCAAACTACTGTTTTGGCAAAATGAGCGAATTTCCTTTAATTTGTTTTCAAATTCGGCATCAAACATACCAGAATCTTTCTCTAAATTCTCCACTATCCACCAAGTTCCACGTTTTTTAAAACCTAAAGCAAAACCATCAAATTCCTCTTTTGTTTCTAGGTTGTAACCAATGGCACTAAAAGAATATTCCATTTTGTTTCGGTAGTGGTAAAACTCTGGCGACTCAATGTATTCATCAAAAACCTGTTCAATATTTTCAACTTTTCCAATACGTTTATAAATGTTAATACACGAATCGTATTTAAACGATTTTTGAACATCTAAAGGTAAGGTAATGTATGGAGCTCCTGAAATGGGTTGATAAGGAACATTGTATTCTAAAGCGGATTTACCAATTACTTCAACCAATTTACATTCAGCGTGTTTTTTACGCTTGTTGGTAATTCTGGCTTTAACTCGCTGACCAGTAAATGTGTTCGGAACAAATACTACAAAATCGCCTTGCTCGGTGGCAATTTTAGCAATTCCGTTTCCTCCAAAAGCAACATCAATAATATCAACTTCAATGATTTCTCCCCTTTTTAACGACATATAAAAAATAATAGGCGGCAAATTTAGTTATCTTTTCTTAACTTTGCGTTGGATGATTTCTCTCCAAATGAGAACAGTTTCTCTTATTTGAACGAGGAAAGGATAGAGCTCTCCGTGATGAGCCATAAATATTATAAACCAATTTTTATGGAAACAATGGTAAAAGAAAAATCAACTTCACAACAATTAATGGATTTAGAAAAAAAATATGGTGCTCATAATTACCATCCACTACCTGTTGTATTAGCAAGAGGCGAGGGTGTTTTTTTGTGGGATGTAGATGGCAAAAAATATTACGATTTTTTATCAGCATACTCGGCAGTAAATCAAGGACATGGTCATCCAAAAATTATTAAAGCATTAACCGAACAAGCCAATACATTAACCCTTACATCAAGAGCTTTTTACAACAATGTATTGGGAGTTTATGAAAAATATATTACTGAATATTTTGGTTATGATAAAGTGTTGCCCATGAACAGTGGTGCAGAAGCAGTAGAAACTGCTTTGAAGTTGACCAGAAAATGGGCTTACGAGGTAAAAGGAATTGATGAAAACGAAGCCAAAATTATTGTTTGTGAAGGTAATTTTCATGGTAGAACAACTACAATAGTTTCGTTTAGTAGCGACCCAACTTCTTATACTAATTTTGGACCGTACACCCCCGGTTTTATAAAAATTCCGTACAACGATATTGATGCGTTGGAAGAAGCTTTAAAAGACGACAATGTTGCCGGTTTTTTAGTTGAACCTATTCAAGGTGAGGCAGGTGTTGTTGTTCCAACTGATGGCTATTTAGAAGAAGCTTATGAATTGTGTAAAGCAGCAGGAGTGTTGTTTTTGGCGGATGAAATACAAACAGGTATTGGGCGAACTGGACAGTTGCTGGCTTGCGATCACGAAAATGTTGTTCCAGATGTTTTGATATTAGGTAAAGCATTGTCGGGTGGTGTTTATCCAGTATCTGCTGTTTTAGCTAACGATAACATCATGAATGTAATTAAGCCGGGTGAACATGGTTCTACTTTTGGAGGTAACCCTATTGCTGCAAAAGTTGCTATTGCTGCCTTAGAAGTAATAAAAAACGAGAAATTAGCTGAGAATGCTCAAGTTTTAGGTGAGTTGTTCCGTTCAGAAGTTCATAAATTGGTTGCAGAATCGCCATTGGTAAAGTTGGTTAGAGGCAAAGGCTTGTTAAACGCTATTGTAATTAACGATACCGAAGACAGTTCAACGGCTTGGGACATTTGTATTAAACTAAGAGATAACGGTTTGTTGGCAAAACCTACTCATGGTAATATTATTCGTTTTGCTCCACCTTTGGTAATGAACAAAGAACAATTGTTGGATTGTGTGGGCATTATTCGAAAAACAATTCTAGAGTTCAAGAAATAGAAGATTTAAAGCCTCACATATTAGTGTGAGGCTTTATATTATTGCCATAACTGATAAGATGTGGGTAGAAATTTTAAACACACTTTATCGAAACAATCATTTCAAATTCAGCAACAACTTCATTGTTTAAATTGTATGCAATAACTTTTGTAGTTTCGTTTACTCGTTCTTTGGTTTTTATAGATAACAAAATTGCATTTTCCACTTTTTTACCGTCGTTAGAAACAAACATACAATCGGTTTCAGCACGTTTTAAAAATTGAGCATTCATACCTTTAAAAGCAAACGATATTTTTTTGTTCATTTTTTCGGCGTGGTAAAACGCATGAATACCTCCGGCAACATCGGCACCAACAGCTAAAGCACCAAAATACATCGAGTTTAAATGGTTTTTGGTTCTACGTTTAAGTTTAATACTCACTTTGGCTTCGTTATCGTTTAATTCGATAAGTTTTACACCTGTGTAGCTTAACATCGGAATTTTAAACTTTCCCAACAGGAAAAGATTAAGCTTCATTTTTTTTAACAATTTATTATTTTCCATGTACCAGTTCTTCTACAATTTGAGCAATTGGGCGTATCGATTTAACTTCTTCGATGCTTGGGCCTGCACACCAAACTGTTTTGTAAGTTGCACCAAAAGCAGCTTTGTTTAAATTTTTCATGCCGTTATAGAAAGTAAAAGCTTTAAACCATTTTTTAAGCTGTTTGTTTTTGTTGAGCAGTTTTTCCAAAGCATTTTGTTCGGTACCAATTTTTTCCACGTAAGGAGTTTTAATTATCGTACAAGGTGTGCCTGATAATTTAGTGGTCATTACAATATCTTTTGCTCCATAGTTTACACAAGCTTCTTTATAATCTTGCGAAACGCCACATTCGGTTGAAGCAATAAAAATACTGCCTATTGATAAACCTGCTGCTCCATAAGATAAGATTTCTTGGTATTGTTGATGATTACCAACTCCTCCTGCCGAAATCACTGGAATTTTGCAGACGGTATTTAATTCTTCAATCAACTCTTTGGCATTTTTTGGACCGGCATGTCCACCAGCTTTATTGTTAACAGCAATAACAGCATCAGCACCTAATTCTTCTACTTTTTTAGCATAAGCAGCATCTACCACGTCGCAAAATACTTTAACTCCAGCTTTTTTTGCTTCCTTAATAGTTTCTTCAGGCGAACCTAATGAAGTAATAATGTAATCGACCTTTAACTCGCAACAAGCTTCTAATTGTTCTTTGTATAAAAAATTCGATTTATTTACAATCAGGTTTATCCCAAAAGGAGCGGAGGAGTTTTGTTTAATTTCGTTGATGGCATTTTTAAAATCGGCAGTGGTTCTAAAGTTTAATGCTGGAATTGAACCCGAAATGCCCGCTTTACCAGCAGCAATAACCATAGCTGTGTTGGATACTAAAAACATTGGAGCCATAATTATAGGGTGTTCAATTCCTAAAATAGTCGATAAACTAGGCTTTTGTATATTTTTTGACATTGATTTTTATAAAATTGAATTATTAATAGTGTTGAATAAAGTTTTTAATTAATTTCGTCGCTATCAAATTACACTCACGTTATGGAAAATATAGAAGGAAACAAATTAATTGTAAAGTTACAAAGAGATTTAGCAAAATCGGGTATAGTTAAAGATAATTTAGTTAAAGGGTTAAAAGAATTACGCCCATTAGCGATGGCTGAAAACGATCCTACACTTACTAAAGTTATACGATTGGCTTACGAACACATTGAACAAACAGGAACATTTAGTATTCCAATTCCTGCTGATGAGGCAATTGTTGAAGGTGAAGAGCTAGAAACGATGGACATGGATGATTTTGATAACAAAAGAGAAAGTTTAGATTATTTATTGTCGTTAATGTTAGATCGTAAAAATACCACCAACCAACTTGATTTGGCTGAGTATCGAGATATGTTAAAAGACTTCTAAAAAAATCCCTACGTAAAGCGTGGGGATTTTTTTTGCTTATTTATTATACCTTTAAAGATTACTATACCTGCTTAACACCAACCACTATTACCAATTATGAGCCACGCAAAATCTTTTCCATCTTTCTGCCTTTTGCCAACTCATCAACCAATTTATCTAAATATCGAACTTGTTTTGTTAACGTATTTTTGATTTCCTCTATACGATACCCACAAATTAACCCTGTAATTAGATGTGCATTGGGGTGTAATGTTGCTCTATTAAAAAATGTTTCAAAAGTTACCTTTTCGTTTATCAGTTCTTGCAGTGTGTTGTTGTCAAATCCTGTTAACCAAATTATCACCTCATGCAATTCTTCTTTTATTCTGCCTTTTTTCTCCACTTTTGTGAGGTAATGTGGATAAATCGAAGCAAAGGTCATTTTTGCAATACGATCATGGTGTGCGTTTGAATTGTCCATGTTTTATTTAATATTCAAATTGTGTTGCCAAAAATGTCATTGTTTTTTTATACTCGCTCCCTAGGTAGTTTGTAAAATTCTATTTTTAATTGAACTACTTTCAGGGAAGCTTATAATTCGTCATACCTATCTTTTTCAAAGGTAACTAATTTTTTAGAAGATACTTGGTATATTTCTACGTATCAGTTTTAAATCTTGTAGCATGGCAGATTTAACTTTAATGGTAAACGTATAACTTTGTCGTGGTCCGAGCGGTATCCATTGAATATCCATTTCCCAACAATGTAAATCACGGTAAATACTTAAGCTGGTGTACGATAAATCGTGTTGTTGAAAATCGTAACCCGAAGCAAAACCAATTTTCCATTTTTGTGTCAGGCTTAAATCACCTGTTACACCTATGGTTTGCACCACACTTTTAGAGCTTTCAAAAACTGGTTTAGAGTAATACACATTGTAGGCAAAATTTAACGTCCAAGGTACATCAAAATCAATGTAATCGTCGAGATGGGAGTTTACATAAGCCAATTCTTGTTCGGTAGCAAATTTGCTGGTTTTTTCTACTTTTTTAGCCACTTTACTTTTTAACATAAAACCTAAATTTACCGAGGCACTGGTTAAACGTCCTAAAGCACCAGTTTCACTATAATGCGATTTGTTTATTCTAGTTCCACTAGTATCTATTGCATAAGGGTCAACAGTTCCATTAAAATTGATATTAAATTTGTTAAACAAATTGGTTCTTGCACCAATATTAATGTTGCTCCAATTAAATGAGTCGGCAAGTAAGTTGTAGCTGGTTGCCAAACTTAAATTATCCAATAGCGTAACTTTTTTTAGGGTGTTGTCGGTGTCGTTTTTGGTTTTGTATTTCATGTCGAAACTTTGCAACAAATTAAAATTTAATAAGCCAGCTTTGGCAGTGTGTGCAGTTCCATAAACTCCTTCTTGGAAAATAGAATATTTGTAAGAAATGTTATTGGTATCGGTATAGGTTTTAATTCCGCTGTTATTTTCGGGCGTATAACTCAATCCAACGCTTGGCGTAATAACGTGTCGGATGGCTTTAATTCCACTCCCTTTAAAGTTATACATACCATAAAGTTTGGTTGTTAAATTGGCTGAAGTACTATACGTGCTTCCTCTTGCAAAATTATTTATGGTGTCCGTTCTAACATTACCTATTTGGGTAGTGTCCCATGCTTTATAGATGGTTTTTAAATACCAAATTTCTGAATAATTTACAGCTGGATTTAAGGTAAAATATTTTAACACTTTAAATGAGGTACTGATTGGAATAGAGTGTTTTACGCCGTTTTTTATTTTTCCAGCTATTTTATCATAAGAACCAAATAAAGAATCTGGGGCAGTAACTTCATTTCTAAAATTTAAAGAATAGGAGAGTCCTATTTTTTCATAAAACCGTTGTGCACCTACCGATTTTTTTCTTGCCATGGGGTAAATACGAGCAACATTAAAAGCTAGTTCGGGTAAACGCACGGTAACTTGTTTCGATAAGGTGTTTTGGTTGTGTGATGCATTTACATTTAACGTAAATGGTTTGTTATCCCAACGTTTGGTATAAGAAATATTAGAGCTGAAATTGGTTGATAAATAATCGGTTGCATTGGTATTAAAGTTGTTGGTAAAGTTGGTGCTTGTACCCAAGTTTACATTAGCCGAAAAAACACTTGTTGGTCGTGCTTTAGGATCTTGATTGTGTTGCCATCTAAAAAAGAAATCTCTTTTTTCGCTGTAATCAGGAAATTCTTTTTCGCTATTTTTAAACACCGAATAATTGGTTTCCACTCTACCATTAAATTTATATCGTTTGTTATAATTGGAGTTAAATTTGGTACCCCAACTACCTTTAGAATAAAAATCGGCAGTAAATTCAGCATCTAAATGATCGTTTACAAACAAATAATAACCACCGTTTAACATAAAAAAACCAAGTTGCTGACTTTCGCCAGGCAAAGGAATAATTATTCCCGATTTTTGTTTTGGTGTGTTCGGAAAAAAGCCAAAAGGAATAGCAAAAGGAGTAGGAGATTTTTCAATAAATAAATCAGCTGGTCCCGTAATTATTTTATCGTTGGGTATTATTTTTAATTTAGTTGCACCAAAATGGTAATGGGGTTCTGCTAAATTACAGGTGGTGTATTTTCCGTTTCTAATGTAAAGAATATTGTCGGGATTTTTATAAATTTTCTGACCATGAATGTAGCCTTCACCTTCTTGGGTTTTTACATCAGAAATCAATCCTTTTTTAGAGTTAAAGTTGTACTTTATTTGGTGAGCATAAAATTCTTTTTCGCCTTGTTTAAAATAAGGTTCTCCAAAATATTTTTGTGTAGAATCTTGTTTTCCTCTTGCCGTAACAATATTCGAATCTAAATCTGATTCAATTTCTTCGGCTTTTAGTTCCAAATCTTCATAATGTACTTCCGATTCGCCAAATAAAAATATTTGTTGCGATTTCATGTCAAAGCGAATTGAATCTTTTGCTTTGTATTCTACTTTCGATTTCATGGCATCTTTAGAAATAAAAGAATCGATAGACAAAACAATGACACTATCGGTTTGAAGGGTATCTTGTTGGGCAATTAACAAATTTGGGGTTATACCAAATATTAATACAAGAAGTGTATTAAAGGTGTAAAAAAGCTTGGTATAATAGTTGTTTTTCATTTAAACTAAATTCTTCACAAATTAAGTGCGTATAAACTTAAAAGCTTAGAATTATTAACATTGGTGTTGTGATAAAATACTCCATCCTTTTATAGGGCTCAAAATTAAAAAAATAAATTTGACATCAGTTATGTTTAAAATCGATAACAATAATATGCTCAAACTTAACACTCCTAAGTACTCTGGAATGATTAGTATGAGTTATGCCGCAACTAAAATGTTAACTAATTTCCAAAAAGCTATTTGGTTGCGGTATAATAACAAGTCTGCCATAAAACGCACAATTAGCTTGTTTCTTATTTTCTCCATCTCATTTTTTTTTAAGGTATCTGCCAATGACTCAAAAGATTTTTTTGGTATTAAAACAGTGGTAATTGATGCAGGTCATGGTGGTAAGGATGGTGGTTGCGTAGGTTCTATTGCTAACGAAAAAAATATTGCTCTTTCCATTTCGTTAAAACTCGGAAAATACATCGAAGAAAATTTTAAAGATGTTAAAGTTGTTTACACTAGAAGTACCGATGTTTTTATCGAATTAACCGAACGAGCTCGAATAGCAAATAAAGCAGAAGCAGATTTATTTATTTGTATTCATGTTAATTCAGGAACTGCTCCAACTGCAATTGGAACAGAAACTTATGTAATGGGTTTGCACAAAACAGAATCAAATTTGAGAGTAGCTCAACGAGAAAATTCCTCCATTTTATTGGAAGATGATTATAAATCGAAATATGAAAATTTTGATCCAAATTCTCCTGAATCTTATATTGTGTTAACACTTACTCAAAGTGCACATTTAGAACAAAGCTTAATTTTTGCAACTAAAGTTCAAAAAGAATTTACAGAGAAAGTTGGAAGATACAACAGAGGTGTTCGGCAAGCTGGGTTTTTAGTGTTACACCAAACAGCTATGCCAAGTGTGTTGATTGAAACAGGATTTATTACGAACAAAGAAGAAGAAAAATTTTTAGCTTCTGATATTGGACAAGATTATATGGCTTCAGCAATTTTTAGAGCTTTTAAGGAATATAAATACGAAATTGAAAGCAAAGGTATTAAAGAAGACCGAAGTCAGAATCCGTCAGTTGACGGAGGAAGTCAGAAGACGGAAGTAGTTGAAGTACCCGAAGTTGTTGACGATAAAAAAAATAAAAAAGAAAAAAAGAAACCAGAGGATGAAAAACCGAAAATCGAAGAAGGTGTGATTTTTAAAATACAAATAGCAACATCATCTATAAAAACAGAACTAAAACCCGAAAATTTTAGTGGTTTAGATGGAGTTGATTTATATGAAGCTGGAGGTTTATATCGATACACTTATGGCAAAGAAAAAAATATGGGCGATGCCAATAATCTTCAATTGCAATTAAAAGATAAAGGATTTAAAGATGCTTTCATTGTAGCATTTAAAGATGGAATTCGAATTCCAATCAGTGAAGCCATAAAACTTCAAGAAAAATAACTTCGATTCACTATTCATTTTTTTGTTATGTAAATTGCTTTAACGATATTTGTGAACAATTGAATGTATAGATGAAAATTTCAAAAGAAGTAAGAGTAGGTTTTTTCTCATTATTAGCAATAGCATTGCTTGTTTGGGGTTATAATTTTTTAAAAGGTACCAACATATTATACAAACATAAAACCATTTACACTGTTTATCCTTCTGTTGCTGGTTTAGCAAAATCATCGCCAGTTTTGATAAATGGATTTCAAGTTGGAGTGGTGGAATCTATTTATTTTCATCCTAATAAATCGGGTCAAATTGTGGTAGAAATGGTTTTTTCAGAAACTGATTTTCTAATTCCAAATAATTCTATTGCAAGTTTGGTAAGTATGGATTTTTTGGGATCTAAGGCTATTGCCATAAAGCTAGGCTCAAGTAGAAAGGATATTGCTTCAAAAGATACTTTAATTGCTGATTTAGAAAAATCGATGTTCGATGATGTTTCTGAACAAATTTTACCTTTAAAAGATAAAGCCGAAAAATTAATGATATCCTTAGACAAAACTGTAGCTCAATTAGATGTAGTCTTAAAAGATGTAGAAGAGGTGCTTAATGATAGAAACAAACAACGATTTTCTGAAGCTTTACTCAATTTGAATACCACTATTATTTCATACAAAGATGTTGCTGAAAGTATGAATACATCGATGAAAAACTTACAACCTACGATAAAAAATTTCAAAACTTTTAGTGATTCATTGGTAGCTCTAAAAATGAGTGCAACTTTAACTAAAGCTCAAGCTACTTTTGATGACATGTCGGTAATTATGACTAAAATTAAAAATGGAGAAGGTTCTATGGGGCAATTAATTAATAATGATAGTCTTTACTTTAATTTACAAGCTACCACCAAAGACATGGACAATCTATTAATTGACATGAAAGAAAATCCAAAAAGATATGTTCATTTCTCCATTTTTGGTAGAAAAGATAAAGAAAAGTAAAAAAATACCATGATGATATCTTCGATAATTTTTATTGCTCTTGTATTAGCTGCATCTGTTTTGTTCGCTAAAAATGTTAAAACAATTGTTAGAAATATTAAGTTAGGTAAAGAAATAAATCGTTCTGATAGAAAAAAAGAACGGTTTGCGTTAATGGCAAAAGTTGCTTTAGGTCAGTCAAAAATGGTAGTTCGTCCTGTTGCTGGATTGCTACATATTATTGTTTATGCTGGTTTTATCATCATTAATATCGAAGTATTAGAAATTGTTTTAGACGGAATTTTTGGTACTCACCGTTTGTTCTCATTTTTAGGAAGTTTTTATTATGCTTTAATTGCGAGTTTCGAAGTTTTAGCTTTGTTAGTATTGGTTTCTTGTTTAATCTTTTTAATTAGGAGAAATGTACTTCGTTTAAAACGTTTTTCTGGCGTGGAAATGACCAGTTGGCCTAGATCCGATGCTAATTATATTTTAATTACCGAAGTTTTATTAATGTCAGCTTTCTTAATTATGAATGCTGCAGATTCTTCTTTGCAAAATCTAAATTCATTTCATTATACACAAGTAGGTTCATTTCCTATAAGTGGATTATTTGTTTCAAGCTTAAGTGGTATAAGTGAAAGTGGTTTAATAATGCTTGAACGTTCGTTGTGGTGGTTTCACATTGTAGGTATTTTTGCATTTTTAAATTATTTGCCTTATTCAAAACATTTTCATATTCTATTAGCTTTCCCAAATGTATTTTATTCGAAACTAGAACCAAAAGGTCAATTCGAAAATATGGCTGCGGTTAAAAAAGAGGTAGAGTTAATGTTTAACCCTGATGCCGACCCTTATGCAACTCCAACCGAACCACAAGGAGAACCTTTACGTTTTGGAGCTAAAGATGTTACCGACTTAACATGGAAACAACTCATGGATAGTTATACTTGTACCGAATGTGGTAGATGTACGGATGTATGCCCTGCAAATGTAACTGGAAAATTGCTTTCGCCACGTAAAATAATGATGGACACCAGAGATAGATTGGTAGAAGTAGGAAAAGGAATTGATAAAAACGGTAAAGATTTTAGCGATGGTAAATCGCTGATTAGAGATTACATTACCGAAGAAGAAATATTGGCCTGTACCAGTTGTAACGCTTGTACAGAAGCTTGTCCAGTGAATAACGATCCACTTGCAGTAATTATAGATTTGCGAAGATATTTAATTATGGAAGAATCTAAAGCTCCTTCGGAATGGACAGGGATTTTTACCAACATAGAAAACAACGGTGCTCCTTGGCAGTTTGCTCAGGCAGATAGATTAAAATGGAAAGATGAGTAAGAAATAGGTTTAACGTTTAAAGTTTAAGGTTTTTTTATACGCCCTGAATTTTGAACTTCAAGCCTCGAACATCAAACTAAAAAAATATGAGTGAATTAAAAGTGCCAACAATGGCAGAAATGATGGCTTCAGGACAAAATCCTGATGTGTTGTTTTGGGTAGGATGTGCTGGAAGTTTCGACGATAGAGCAAAAAAAATAACACGTGCGTTTGTTAAAATTTTAAACAATGTGGGAGTAAATTTTGCTGTTTTGGGAAGCGAAGAAAGTTGCACAGGGGATCCTGCAAAACGTGCTGGAAACGAATTTTTATTTCAGATGCAAGCCATGGGAAATATTCAAGTATTGAATGGATATGAAATAAAAAAAATTGTAACTACTTGCCCTCATTGTTTTAATACGTTAAAAAATGAATACCCAGAATTGGGTGGAAATTATGAAGTGTTACATCATTCGGAGTTTTTACAAAATTTAATCAACGAAGGTAAATTAACCATTCAAGGAGGAGTATTTAAAGGACAAAAAATTACTTTTCACGACCCTTGTTACTTAGGTCGTGCAAATAATATTTATGAAGCACCAAGAGATTTAATTGAAAAGTTAGATGCCGAATTGGTGGAAATGAAACGTTGTAAAACCAATGGGTTTTGCTGTGGAGCAGGAGGTGGTCAAATGTTTAAAGAAGCTGAAAAAGGAAATAAGGAAATAAATATTGAACGTACCGAAGAAGCCATCGAATTAAAACCGGATATTATTGCCACTGGTTGCCCGTTTTGTATGACCATGATGACCGATGGAGTAAAATTAAAAGATAAAGAAACCGAAATTAAAATTTTTGATTTAGCCGAATTAATTGCTAAAGCCAACGATTTATAACTAATTTTGTTTTGAGTTCCCAATTTTATAAGTTATCAGTTATTCGTTATCAGTTGATAGTTCACTAATAACAAATCTCTAATCTACAATCTCAAATATCTAATTATCGCATCATGAACGAAGAATATAAAAATTTCCCTGACAACAGTAAAGTATGGATTTATCAATCATCGAAACCATTAGATGAAGATGATGTGAATTTTATTAAGGTTAGAGTTGATGAATTTGTATCAACTTGGGAATCGCACGGAAGTTTGTTAAAAGCAGATTTTGATGTTTTACACCATCTATTTATTGCTTTTTTTGTTGATGAACAAGGTGACAGAATGTGTGGTTCTGCTCAAGATAGAGCTGTTCGTTTAATGAAAGATTTAGAGCAAGAATTAGAAGTGGAATTGGTAAACCGAATGAACTTGTCATATTTAAAAAATGGTAAAGCTACTGTTGTTAAAATGAATGATTTTACGGAATTATATGAAAAAGGAGAATTAACTAATGATACTATTGTTTTTAACAATACCATTACCTCTAAAAAAGAGTTTGACACCATTTGGAAAACGCCTTTAAAAAGTAGTTGGCACAAACAGTTGGTAGAAAAAGTATAAATAAAAAAAGCTGTTTAAATACGGAAATTATGTAGTATTTACACCAACCTTATTTTAAAGCAAAAGACCACTTAAATTTTAAGTGGTCTTTTGTTTCCTTGAATCTAATAAAACTGGATGATAATATGCTTCCTTTTAGTCAATAAGTTCTTTTATAAATTAAGTTGAAAGGTATATTTCGTCTTTCATACATATCTCTAAAAAAAAGTGCCTTTTGTACCTAGAAAAGTACTTTAAAATTATTATCTATCTTATTTATAATATCAATACCATGCTGATTATCTGGGTTTAATTCTACAGATATTTTATAACATATTTTAGCTTTTTCTTTATCTCCATTAGCCAAATACCATTCACCTAAACTATCGTATCCATTCCATGCTTTTGGGTAAAGTTTGGTATATAATTTAAAAAATTGGTAAGAGAGTATTTTGTCGTTATTTTTAAAATGTTCATAAGACAGATTATTAATTTCTTCTTCAGTAGGTAAAATAGTTATTCCAAAAAAATCACTTAATTTATCATAGTGAGAAATATATTTAGTTATATCTGAACCAATATCTTCTTTTGGTTTAAAACGGCTAAATGTAAACAAGAGCCCTTCATACAATGCTAGCAAAGATACTGAGCCTTGGTTTTCTTGTTCAAACAATTGAAAATTAGCTTGTAAATTAGTTTTATTTCTTTGCATCACGGAATCAAAAAAAGCTTGTTGACTTCTTCTTGTAATTGATGTATCAGTTGGTGCTTCAGAATTGTTTGATGAAGAAATATACAATGACTTTGAATTTGAAAAATTAACATCTATTTTTTCTCGTATTTGCTTGTTAATTTCCTGATTATTCCACCATAAGGATGGGTCAACCGAAATAAAAGATTTGAAAGGAGTATTATTTTGTACAAAGGCATGAGCTGCTAATAAGCCTCCTAAATTATAGCCAACTAATATTTTTAAGTCTATAGTATTATATGATTCATCTATCTCTGGAAGCAGCTCTTCGCTTAAAAATTTTAAAAATTTATCACCACCTCCAGTGGTCTCAACATCTTTTATTTTCTTACCATTAAAAACTGTCTTATAAGGAGAAGGTGAAAGGTCTCTGATTCTGTTGGTATTATGTATGGAAACCACAATCATTTCGGGTATTACTCCTTTAGAGCTTAATTTTTTAATCACGTCCACCGCATGTTCAAAAAGATAGTCCCCATCTAGCAAAACCAATACTGGGTATTTTTTTGGTTGAAAGAATTCTTTTTGTATACGTCTAGTCTTTGGCACAAAAACCAGATAAGGTCTTTCCTCTTTAAGAATAGTTGAATAGAAATTTTTTTCTTCACGAATTTCCTCAATTGATATTTCTTTTGGAGTTGGCCCATTACAAGAAAGCACAACCCCTATTAGTATTACAAGTGA
>CAYJMI010000063.1:15396-20260 GCA_964371285.1 uncultured Vicingus sp.
CTCTAAAACTTTGCATAAAAATGAAATAATTATCTAAAATTAATTAATCCACTAGCTCCATCGTTGTTTTGGTATAAATATCTTAAACTGTTTTAACATTTTTTGTATACTTTTAGAGGATGAAGATTTTCCTAATAATCATAGTTGTTTCGATTGGAGTAAGTTCACTTTATTCACAAAATCAGAATGATTCCCTTCTAAAAATAAATGTTTTTGATGATCTTGAAAATAATATTTTTCCTCTTTTTGAAAGATTAGATGGTTCAAATGAACCTTCTAAAATTCCTGAAAGAATGAATTTTTTTAACACACTTGGGCTTAGTATTGCTGTTATATCTAATGGGAAAATATATTCTAAGGGATATGGAGTTGCAAATACTTTAAATGGAACCTTAGTTAATGATAGTACACTTTTTCAGGCTGCCTCTGTTAGTAAACCAATAACTGCTCTTGGTATATTGTTGTTATTTGAAAAAGGTCTTATTGGCCTTGATGTAGACGTAAATACTTATTTGAAAAGTTGGAAAATTCCTGATAATAAATTTACTTCTGTAGAAAAAGTAACCTTGAGGAGATTACTATCTCATACTGCAGGAATAAACTCTCCTGGATTTTATGGTTACAAACAAACTGACACCTTACCTTCAATAAATATGATACTTGATGGGAAAGGAAACTCTTCTGCAGTAATTGTAGACACCATTCCAGGTAGCGTTAAAAGGTACTCCAATGGAGGATATCTTATTATACAGAAAGTATTTGAAGATATTACTGGTTTAGATTTTGCCGATTACATAAAACAAAATGTTTTCATTCCACTAGAGATGACGAATAGTTCATTTGTGAATTCGCTGCCAAAAGAATTTTATATCAATGCCAGTGCAACGTATGATTATAATGGAGACATAGTCGATGGTTTATGGCACAATAACCCTGAATTAGCGGTAGGAGGTTTGACAACAACACCTACAGATTTAGCAAAGTACTGCTTAGAAATTCTGGAAATTCTTGATGGAAAAAAGAACGGGATTCTTTCTCAAAAAACAGTGGGAATGATGCTTAACGAAGGGCTTGGCATGAGATTCCATTTTTCAGGAGATTCATTAATATTCGGTCACTCAGGTAGAAATATACATTTCAACACGCAAATGTCTACCCTACCTAATAAACGGGTTGGGTATGTTATTATGTCTAATAGTGAGTATGGATATGTGGTAAATGAGGAAATTAAAAATGCTATTTCTGATTTTTATGATTTGGGTAATAACGTTCCATGTGTTAAAGAAATAAAACTAGATGAAAAAGTGCTTCAACAATATATTGGAGAGTATACATCAGTTAAATACAAGAAACAAAAAGTAAAAATCTCTCAAAACGGAAATGGATTAAAGTTAGAATTTACTTGGAGAACAAGTGAATTAATTTGGCCGATTGATGAGGGCATTTTTTATCATCCCAATGCAGACGGACAAACTAAATTCTACAAAACGGAAGATGGTCAATTTATGGATTATTATGGACTCTATCAATGCAAGAAAATAGAATAATCTTTTAAGACATAATATTTTAAAATAACACATTTTAGTGAATGAAAATATTAAAAAATCTAATTACCACCAGCTATAGATAAAAAAAAGCACTTCAAATTTTGAAGTGCTTTTTTGTTACTTTAAGCCTCTATTCTTGAACTTGGTGTAAATAGTACATAATTTCCTAAAATACAGCCTTCTTTTATCACGTTTTTTTATTTGTTACGACAACCCAGAAATTTTCCCGTTGTTGTCAATCGTCATACCTTCAGAGGCAGGATGTTCCGGTAAACCAGGCATACGCATCATGTTTCCTAAAATAGGTATTACAAAACCAGCACCAGAAGCAAATTCAAATTCTCGTACATTTACTCTAAAACCTGTTGGTCGTCCAGTTAAACTTTCGTTATCCGAAAAAGATTTTTGTGTTTTAGCCATACAAATTGGTAAAGCTTGTAAACCTAAACCTTCAATTTTTTTTAAATCTTGTAAGGCCTGTTTAGAATAATCTACGCCATCAGCACCATAAATTTCTTTGGCAATTCGTTCAATTTTTTCCTTAATGGTTAAGTTCCAATTGTATAAAGGAGTAAAATTATTTTTCTTTGAATCAATTTCTCCAACTACTGCTTTTGCTAATTCTGTCATTCCTTCTCCACCTTTTGCAAAACCTTCGGCAACAACTGCTTTAACACCCATTTTTTCGCACGATTTCTGAATAAATGCAACTTCTTCTTGTGAATCGGATGGAAAAGCATTGATAGCTACTACTGGGTTTAAGCCAAATTTTTTACAGTTTTCGATGTGTTTTTGAAGGTTAGCAAAACCTTTAGTTACTCTTTCTATACTAGCATCATTAAACTGCTCTTTAGTTGCTCCCCCATGATGGCGTAAAGCTCTAATAGTTGCCACTAAAACTAATGCTTTAGGTTTTAAATTTGCAGTAACACATTTAATGTTTAAGAATTTTTCTGCACCTAAATCGGCACCAAAACCAGCTTCTGTAACTACATAATCGGCTAACGACAAGCCCATTTTTGTTGCTAAAATAGTGTTAGTTCCTTGTGCAATGTTAGCAAAAGGTCCGCCATGAATAATGGCAGGATTTCCTTCTAAGGTTTGAACTAAATTAGGTTTAATGGCATCTTTTAAAAGAATAGCCATAGCATTTTCAGCCATTAAATCACGAGCATAAACAGGTTTTTTTGCAAAAGTAAATCCAACAAAAATGTTTCCTAATTTTTGTTTTAAATCTTCAAAACTTTGTGCCATACACAAAATGGCCATTACTTCAGAAGCAGGGGTAATGTTAAATCCATCTTGACGAGGTACTCCATTAGCAGTCCCACCTAATCCTATTACAATATCACGTAAGGAACGGTCATTCATGTCCATTACACGTTTCCAAACAACAGTTCTAGCATCAATTCCTAAATTATTGATTTTGTTTTGAATGTTGTTATCTATTAATGCAGAAAGTAAATTGTTTGCTTTTTCAATGGCAGAAAAATCACCTGTAAAATGTAAATTAATGTCTTCCATGGGAACTACTTGAGCATAACCACCACCAGCAGCACCACCCTTAATTCCAAAAACTGGACCTAAGGATGGTTCTCTTAAAACCACCATTGCTTTTTTACCAATTTTGTTTAATCCTTCGGTTAATCCAATAGATGTTGTTGTTTTTCCTTCACCAGCAGGAGTGGGAGTAAGAGCTGTTACTAAGATTAATGAACTGGTATTAATTTTATCTTTATTTATTAGTGTAAGTGGTAATTTAGCTTTGTA
Organism: uncultured Vicingus sp.; assembly: GCA_964371285.1. Classification (GTDB taxonomy): domain Bacteria; phylum Bacteroidota; class Bacteroidia; order Flavobacteriales_E; family Vicingaceae; genus Vicingus. The sequence continues at coordinate 18,714 of CAYJMI010000063.1, forward strand.
TTTACCATACATTTCTAAATCATCGTCATCAATACCTAATTTAGAAGAAATTTTTGTAATGTGATTCATTACGTTTTTTTGAGCAATTTCAATATCTGAAGGAAATCCCATAGTTTTTTATGTTTTTTAAGTTCGTTAAAAGTATTAATAATATTAAAAATGACCAACTGATTTATATTAGTTCAACTCATTTTGTTTACTTTAGTGGTATGATGAGACGTATACTTTATCTTTTTACATTAATAATCCTTCTCCAAAACGATGTTTTTGGTCAAAATTTTAGTTTTACTTTTGAAAGTTTGACGAGAAATTACAAGGTATATTTACCAGTCTCTTATAGTCCATCAGGAACCTACTCGTTGGTAATCAATATGCATGGATACACTTCTACTGCTGCTGCTCAAGAATCTTATACTGATTTTAATGTCATAGCCGATACAGCTAATATTATTGTTGTTTATCCTGATGGGATAAGTAATTCATGGAATTCGGGTTGGAGTAATCCGTATAATTCTGGGGTTAACGATGTAGGTTTTATTTCTGCGTTAATTGATACCTTATTAAGCAATTATCCGATAAATTCATGTAAAGTTTATGCCATTGGAATGAGTAATGGAGGTTTTATGAGCCATCGTTTAGCGTGTGAGTTAGAAAATAAAATTGCTGCTATTGCTGGTGTAACAGGAATGTTAGCGGATAGTGTCGCTTTTTATTGTCAAACCACAAGATCGGTTCCAATTATGCAAATACAAGGAAATGCTGATCCTGTAGTCAATTTTAATGGTTCAGCTTTCGCTTATCGTTCTTATAATGATATGATTACCTGGTGGTATAATCATAACGGGTGTGTTTCTTCCCCCATTATTTTTAACTATTCAAATATTAATTTAACGGATAATTCTACAGCTGAATTGAGTATTTACAACTCTTGTAATGGAAATTCAGTTATTTATGCACTAAAGATTTTAAATGGTGGACATACTTGGCCGGGGGGTTCAGTAGATATTCCATCTTATGGAAATACTAATAGAGATATTCATGGGAGTAATGAAATTTGGAAATTTTTAAGACAATTTGATTGTAATTCAGGAGTAGTTGGAGTAGAGGAAAAGAAAAAAGAAAATAGTTTTATAATTTACCCTAATCCAAGTTCTTCAATGATTAATTTTAGTAAAAAAGTATTAAGAACAAACATTTATACTACTTCTGGGGTTCTCTATAAAATCTTTAAGAATGTTGAAAGCATAGATGTTTCTACATTTAAAAAAGGGATGTATTTCTTTGAAATAACATCCCCTCAAGGTATTTTTTATAAAAATATAGTTGTTAATTAACTTTAACTTTTGCTGATATATTTAGTGTTGTTACAATTGGATCTGTATTTGCCGTAATACTAACGGTTTTTACTTGTTCACCTTCTTGTTTACCAGGGCTGTAAACTACTTCAATTTCGCCTGTTTTACCAGGAGCAATTGGTTCTTTTGGATATGTTGGAACAGTGCAACCACATGAACCTGTTGCGTTTTCGATAATTAATGGTTGAGAAC
>CAYJMI010000064.1:0-3503 GCA_964371285.1 uncultured Vicingus sp.
GTTCTATTTCGAGGTGGGTGGCAGAAACGATAAGTATATTCATGTGTTGGGCAATGGGTGATGGGTGATGAGTAAAATTCTTACTTATCACTCATCACAAAATTAATAAAAACGAGGTTCTACTTCTTTTTCTACAAAATGAACTCCATAATTTTCTAATTCATCTAAAATAGGATTATACATTTCTTTTTCAATTGGGATATGAACTCCTGGGGTTGTAATCGTTCCATTTAAAATCATTTTAGTAGCAATTGCAACAGGTAAACCTACCGTTTTTGCCATAGCTGTAAAAATTGGATCATCACCTTTTACTACCATCGCCGAATGAGTTTCATAATATTTGTTGTTTTTTTCAAACAAAAATCGGTGCCACATCACAATCATGTCTTTGTCGTTTGGTGAAAGCGATAATTTTTGTTCCAGAATATATTGTAAAATTTGAGCAGGAGTAGCATCTTTTAAGCCAATTTTAGTTTCGTTAAAAATTCCTAACCATTCAAATTTTTCGTACAAATCAACATCATCTTGCCGGATATTTAAGTAGTGTTTGAATTTCAACTCTACAGAATCGGTTACATTGTAAGCTAAAAAAGAATTAATAAAATCACGGTTGGTCATTTCTTCAGAGCCTTCCATTACATAGCTATCATCGGTAGCCCCAAGCTGAACAAATGCATCCCAAGCCCTACAAAAACCTGGTTTACGTAATGTTCCTCTATACATTGTTGGAATGTTTTTTAAACCATATATTTCTCGATATTGTAACGAATCTCTGTTGGCGTAACCTTCAAATTTTCCGTAACCTTCAACATCTATTATTTCTGTTCTTCTAAACAATTTATGGTAGGGAATGTATTTGTATTTTCCATTTTGTATAAACTTAACAGTACCTTGACCTGCTAAAACCACGTTTCGAGGATTCCAAGTAAATTTGTAATTCCAAGGATTGTTATCACTTTCTGGGGCAATTAATCCACCCGTAAATGTTTCGAACGCTTCTAATCTTCCACCATCGTTTCTAATATTATCGATAACCCGCATGGCAGATAAATGGTCAATTCCGGGGTCAACACCAATTTCATTCATTAAAATTACACCAGCTGTTTTAGCTTCGGAATCTAGTGCTTTCATTTCCTTACTAACATAAGAAGCCGTAACCATGTGTTTTTTATATTTTACACAATCTTTTGCAACAGAAATATGCATATGAGCAGGCAACATGGAGATTACCAAATCTGATTCATCAATTAATCTAATTCGTTCTTCGTCATTATTAACATCAAATGCCAATGCTTTTGCACGTTCGTGATTATTTGCTGCTTTTATAGCTAATTCTTTAGATTGATCAGTAATAGTTACAAACCAGTTTTCTTGTTCGGCATTAAATAGTAAGTATTGAATCAATGAAGATGTTGATCTTCCAGCACCAATTACGAGTATTTTTTTCATTACAGAAGTGTTGTTTACAATCGACTTCGAAATTCGTTAAATAACATCCTTTTTTAAAGCTTTTTTGTTGAATTTTACTAACAAATTTATTGTTATTAACTATGAACAAACCTATTTTGTTAAAAGGTGCTATACTTGGTACTATTGCAGTTGTTTTAGGTGCATTAGGAGCTCATGCATTAAAAAATATTTTAACCCTAGACCAACTTTCTAGTTTCGAAACAGGAGTAAAATACCAAATGTATCACGCTATTTTGCTGGTTATTTTATCGTTAATGGTAAAATCAACAAGTTCAAAATATCTATTGATTGCAGTTAACCTTATCTTTTTAGGAGTAATTTTATTTTCAGGGTCAATTTATCTTTTAACCTTAAAAAATATACTAGGTATAGAATTCTTAAAGTTTGCAGGGCCAATAACTCCTATTGGCGGTATTTTAATAGTTGTCGGATGGTTTTTATTGATTTTGGAAGGGTTGAAGAAGAAATAATTATAAAATTAGAGATTGGAAATTGGAGATAAAAAATCAACTGGTATGGTCAATGGTAATAACCCACTTGTTATTTATCTTTTTCCAATACAAGGTAAAATAACCATTCGGATTATCTGCTACTCTTTCTAGACTCCATTCACCTAACATGTAAGCTGCATTTCCAGAAATTTCTAATTTAATCGTTTCAAATTGTAGTTTACCCATGGTTGCTTTATCGGGATAAGATTTTTTGTAATTATCCAAAGTAGTTTGCCAACCGTATTTTATCCCATTCTTGCCAATAAACATCAACGAATCTGATTGCCAATAACCTTGCATAAATTCATCAATATTGCCATTGTTCCATGCTTTTTCTTGCATTTGCATAACGGCTAAAATTTCTTGTTCGTCGTTTTTCATGGTGGTACACGCTGTTATGATAAAAATAAATATCCAAACTAAATTCTTCATGTTGTAAAAATAAAAAAAAATCCTTCGGTTTGCCGAAGGATTTTTATACTTAAAATTTTAATTTATTATCTAACTATTAACTTTTCAGTTATTCTATTTCCATCAGAAACAATGTTGATGAAATATAATCCTGAAGTTAATTTATTTTCAAACTTTACATTTACTTTATATTCCGATTGATCAGTATTTAAAGGGTTAGTTAAAATCACTTTTCCATAAATATCGGTTATTGTAAGTTTAGAATTTGGTGTTAAGTTCTCTAAATTCACACTTAATTGTTCTCCATTATTTGGATTTGGATAAATGGTTAGTGTTGTTACTGGAGTAATTACTCCTTCTTCCATTTCATTATCCGAAATCAATCGGGCAGTTGCATTCAATACCATTGCAGAAGATGGTGTGGTGATTTGACAAGATGGTCCAAATGCTTGATAAACTCCACTTAATTTTGCTCTAACTCTAACATCATAAGTTGTACTTACTTGTATTCCTGTCATCATATTCAATAAAATACTTGGAGAGGTACTAATATTTGTATCTAAAAGCGGAGAACCTCCACCAACTGGAGTAAATTCAAACTCATAATCTTCGGCACCTGTAACTGTATAACAAGCCAGTTTATTAGACATACTGGTATATGTTACTCCACAATAACTAGATTTTAAAGATGTAATAACAGATGATGAAGGAGTAGTAATTTGACAGCTAGAACCATAAGAACCAAAAACTCCACTCACTTTTGCTCTTACACGAACATTGTAAGAAGTATTATCTATCAAACCTGTTGTCCAACTTAATAAAATACTATTGCCTGTATGAATATAATTTACAATAGAACCTCCTAGTATAGGATTAAACTCAAATTCATATTCTGTTGCATTAGTTACAGTATAACAATTTAATTGTTCAGAATAACTACTATAAGTTTTTCCACAATAAAATGTATTTACAGAAGTAGAACTTTGAGCACTAGGAGTTGTAATTGCCCAAGCATTTCCAAAACTACCAAACACGCCACTTACTTTTGCTCTGATTCTAACATCATAAGTTGTTCCATCCTGAATACCTGGAATCCATCCGAGTAAAATACTTGGATTATTAATACCCCAA
>CAYJMI010000064.1:3513-19346 GCA_964371285.1 uncultured Vicingus sp.
AGGTATTCCTCCACCAGATGGTGTAAATTCCCATTCGTACTGTTGTGCTCCAGAAACAATGTAACATGCTAACTTCTCACTGTAACTAACATAAGTTTTTCTATAAATAGGTTTTAGTTCAGTTGAGCCACAATTAACAATTGTAACTTGCACGTTTTGAACATCAGGACAAAAACCGCTTGTTGTATATGTTACCGTATAAGTTCCTGCTGTACTTGCTGATAAATCAATTATTCCTGTGCTTGAGTTGATTATTAACCCAACTGGAGAACGAGTGAATATACCACCTGTTGTTCCTGAAATTGTAGGTGTTGGATCAACTCCATCTTGACAATATGTTGATACACTATAATTAAAAGATGCATCGTCAAGAATATTTACAGTAATCAAATTTGTTTTCACCTCATCATCACTACCACTTGCATTGGTTGCTGTTAATGTTACGGTATAAGTTCCTGCATTATTATAAGTATAGGTTGTATTTTGACTTGTTGATGAGCCTCCATCACCAAAATTCCATGACCAAGATGTAGGGGAATTTGTACTTAAATCGGAAAAATTTACAGATTCACCAGCACAAATCGTTGTCGTATTAACTGAAAAATCAGCAACTGGTGCAGAGCCACATGGTGCAATCGTTACAGCTTTATTGTTAACCCCACCATCTCCACAACTATTATTTGGAGTAACTGAAACATTTCCACTTGTTACTCCAAAGTCAACAGTAATACTTGTTGTATTTTGCCCAGATGCAACTGTTGCACCAGATGGAACAGTCCAATTATATCCTGTTGCATTGGCAACACTTGAAATTGAATAAGCAACACTTGTAGCATTATCACATTCTGAAGTTGAACCAGTTATTGCTCCTGCATTTCCAGGCAGTGGATTAACTGTTATTGTGCCAGTAGCATTTACAGTACCACAACCACCTGTTAATGGAATAGAATAGTTAAATGTTCCCGATGCACTTGGTGTGCCTGATATAGTAATGGTATTACTTGCCCAACCTGCATTTACTCCCGTTGGCAAACCAGATGGAGCTCCAATTCCTGTTGCTCCTGTTGTAGTATGGGTAATATTTGTCATCAAGGTGTTGATACACAAAGTTGGTGATGATGATGCAGCTGATGCCGTATTGATTGGATTAACTGTAATATATCCAACTTTTGTTTCACCATCACTTCCAGCAGAATTAGTTGCAGTTAACACAACTTGGTATGTTCCCGGTGTGTTATAAGTTATTGTTGGGTTTTGTGCAGTTGATGTTAATGGTGTTCCTCCTGTAAATGACCAACTCCATGAAGTTGGTGTGTTTGAACTTAAGTCAGTAAAACTTACAGAACTACCTGTGCATAATGTTGTTGGAGTACCGCTAAAATTGGCTACTGGAGGGGTGCTAGCTGGAGTTATATAAATACCATAATCTTCTGATTCTCCAGTAAATAAATTATCGCAAGGACCTGAAAGACTAGCCTGATCATTAATTACCCTCATTCTCAATAGGGTACCTGTTGTAGCACTTAATGGTATAACAACATTAGTATTAAAAGTTGTAGCATTACTTCCAGCTACAAGACTACCACTCAACACAGTTTCTCCAACGTCTGTTAAAATGCCATTGTTATTATAGTCAATATATACTGCATGAAATGCGGTTTGACTGCCTAATGCTTCAACATCAATGGCTAGATTATACGATTGACCACCATCAACAGTAGTTGTGAACGAGCATGAATTATTCACATAACCATTTGTTGTAGGGCTGGTAGCATTAGAAATGGTATTAAATTGAACATCAGAAATAGCATAACCATAATAACCACTATTTTGAATTCCATTTACACACGCAGCAGTTGGAGAGCTATATATGGTTATAAATCCTGTTTTGATTTCTACATTACCAGTTCCAAAAGAATTGGTTGCTGTGAGGGTTACTGCATAAGTTCCAGGAGCAGCATAACTTACTGTAGGATATTGAGATGTTGATGTTGCTGGGCTACCCCCAGTAAATGCCCAACTCCAAGAAGTTGGATTACCTTCAGAAAGATCAAAGAAATTAATTGAAGAACCAGCACAACCACTTTGTGAGCCACAAATAGCCTCGAAATTACTAACTGGAACGGCAACTGGATTACATTTTGTAGATGTGGTTAAACTTAACCTTGAAGCCAATAACCATGCTCTTGCTTTAGTTTTTTGATTGGTAGTAAATTCAGTTTGACAAACGTCACTGGAGTAATCCATAAAGTTATGAATATGTTCTGAAGATGAACCGCCTGTACAAGTATTGGTTGCAACAACACAATCACTTGCACTTCTTTTATGAGGTGGAGTATCACAAACTTCATCACCATCAGTAGTACAATCGGTATTTGTAGGGCATGTACTACCAGTGCCATCACCTTCAAAAGTATGATACAAACCAAAAGCATGTCCAACTTCATGAGTTGTTGTAACGTTTTGGTTGGTATATGATTTCAAGTTATAACACAAAGTTCCTGTCGGATCATAACCAAAAGAGTTGAATAATATTACAGCTCCATCTTTACTTGAAGCTTGTGAAAAATAAGCATATCCTTGAGTTCCGCCTCCGCCCATGTTTCCATCTATACCAGCAACAATCCAAAATTGATAATAATTTGTATTTCCCCAGTTACTAAGAGCTTTTATGGTTACTTCATTCATTGAACTACCGCCATCGTTAGTTATTCCTTGTGTAGCATAATCACTTGTGCCAGAACCATCATTTCTAGTAATTCCTGAAGTAGGGTTGCCTGAAGGGTCTACTGCTGCCAAAGAAAATTCAATTTCCATATCTATACCTGTGTAAGGTGCTTGATTTCTATAGGCTTGATTTAAATTGTTTATAGCACTATGGATTTGTGCATCAGAAATATTAGTACCAGTACCCTCGGCTTCACCCAAATGGATTACATGTACAACTATAGGGATTTTGTATAGAGTAGCTTTGTTTTGACTCCCCATTTGTTTAGCTAAATTTTTATAATTAGCAATTGTTTGAGCATAATTCGGGTCATTAGCCATAAGTTGCTGTAAAAGAATGCCAGATTTACACTCCTCTTGATTCTTGGGATTATTTATATTTTCCTTAATTAACGATTGACTAAATCCTAGAGTCGAAAATATTAAATAGGATAATAAGATAAACGAGTATATTATTTTTTTCATAATCTTGATTTTATGTAAATTGAAAAGAAAATTAATAATTATTTACTAGACTTCATCAATAATTTAGACGAAGCTCTAAATTATGAACATAAATAATACGTATAAGGAAGTAAATTGGTTGCTTACTGAAAGATTTCCTCAAGCTGTTGATTTATCAAAATAGATTTATTCCAAATCATCATGTGGTCGCCTTTTTCAATGGTAATGGTTGGAGTAATATTTGAGATAGGCAAAACAAAATCTTTGGTACCGTGAATATGGATTATTTTTGGTGAAGATTCTTTCTTCTCCCAATTTAATATTGCTTTGATGCTCCAAACAATAAAATCTAGATTAATGTTTTCAACCATTTGGTAAAAAACATTTCGTTGATTGTTGTTCATGGCTCCAAAAAACTTGGATGAGTTTCCTACTAAATATCTTATTCTTTCAGCATTTAGTAATCTGGTAATGCCTATAAATTTTAAACGTTTAAGTTGGGAAGGTAATTCTTTACTTGTTTTTGCACTTGAAATAATGACTATTTTTTCGGGATTTATTATGTCGGCAAGTTCAGAACAAACCATGCCTCCCATTGAAACTCCTAACAACGAAAACGGTTTTGATGTATCTATTTTTTTGGATACTTCAATAGCATACTCCCTTAGTGTTTTAATATTGGGATAAGAAGTCCAATCCAAATCAACAAACTCGTATCCCTCAATAGGTTCTATTTCCGAAAACAATCGTTCATCTCCTCCCATTCCAGAAAAACGATAAATGATATGTTTCTGATTTTCCACGGTTACAAAAAATCTTTCACTCCTAATTTAATCGAGTATGTTTGAACAAATTCAATACTCTTTTTCATGGCAGGATGCATTTCAATATCTTCTTTTACAAAAGATATAATCTTTCTATATTCACGAACTAAGTCTTCAATTTTTTGTGAAGATTTTAATGGTCGCCTAAATTCTAATGCCTGAGCAGCGTTCATCAATTCAATTCCCAGAATTTTTTCTAAATTATCAACCATTCGATATACTTTGGTTGCAGCATTTGCTCCCATGCTCACATGGTCTTCTTGTCCGTTGGAGGAATCAATAGTATCTACCGAACAAGGAGTTGCCAATTGTTTGTTTTGACTAACCACCGATGCCTGGGCGTATTGTGTAATCATAAAACCACTGTTTAAACCGGGATTTGCGACTAAAAACGGTGGTAAATTTCGTTGTCCGCCAATTAGTTTATAGGTTCTTCGCTCTGAAATACTTCCCAATTCAGCAATGGCAATACCTAAATAATCTAACACCATTGCCAAAGGCTGCCCATGAAAATTTCATGCAGAAATTACATCATCCTCCTCAGGAAAAATAGTCGGATTATCGGTAACCGAATTTATTTCTGTTTCAAACACCTTTTGGGTGTGAGCTATTGCATCTTTACAAGCTCCGTGAACCTGAGGAACACATCTAAATGAATAAGGGTCTTGCACGTGAGCTTTTTCTTGTACAATAATTTGGCTGCCTTCCAATACTTTTTTAATGTTTCGAGCTGTAATAAACTGTCCGTTGTGAGGACGAATTTTTTGAATCAACTCATTAAAAGGCTCTATTCTTCCGTCGTAAGCATCTAATGAAATCGCTGCAATTAAATCAGAAAAATTAGAAAGTTTTTTTGCTCGTAACAAGTTGTGAATACCATAAGCACTCATAAATTGAGTTCCGTTCAACAATGCCAGACCTTCTTTCGATTGTAAATTGATGGCTTCCCAACCAAATTTTTTGTTGATTTCGGCTCCCGAATATTTTTTACCTTCAAAATTTACTTCTCCTAAGCCAATCATGGGCAAGGTTAAATGTGCCAACGGAGCTAAATCGCCCGAAGCACCCAACGAACCTTGCTCGTAAACCACCGGAAAAATATTGTGGTTGTATAAATCGATTAACCGCTGAACGGTAACCAACTGAACGCCAGAATGACCGTAACTCAACCCTTGAATTTTAAGCAACAACATCAATTTTACCACATCTTGCGGAACTTCTTCTCCCAAACCACAAGCATGCGACATCACTAAATTTCGTTGCAAAGCTTCTAAATCCTTGTTCGGAATGGTGGTGTTGCACAACGAACCAAAACCAGTATTGATACCGTAGATAGGCTTGTTGTGACGAGCCATTTTTTCGTCTAAATAAGTTCTGCATTTTACAATGGCTGTTGTTGAATCTGATGACAATGCTAACTTTTTATTGTTAGCCAAAATATCGTCAATAATTTCAAGCGTTAGCCAATTTTTGTTGATTTCGTGTGTCATCTTATTTTATTCTTATCGTCATTGCGAGGCACGAAGCAATCTTATTAATTTAGAGATTATCAATACTTTTTTAATATAAATTAAGGTATTGATGCTACTTTCGTGGTGCTTCACTCCATTTTATTTCGTTCGCAATGACGTTTATTTTTTAATTATTGCTATTAATTCTTCTACCGATAAAAATGGTTTTTTTTCTCCGCCGTCCATGTCTTTTACAAACGCTTCGCCTTTTTCGTTGGCAGAAACAATGAATTTTATTCCTTTTTTTTCGGCAAAAATCATTTGTTTTTGCCATTTGGCTTGTTCGGTGTACAATTCGGCATTGATGCCTTTATCTCTCAACTCAAAAAGCATAGGTAAAAAACGTGTTTCATCCTCTTCACTTTGTCTGGTAAACAATACTTGCGTGGAATCGCCTTTAAATTCGGGATACAAATTATTGTCGAGCAACACGTCATAAATACGGTCGGCACCAAACGAAATACCCACACCCGAAACATTTTTTAAACCAAATTTGCCTGTTAAATCATCGTAACGACCACCACCAGTTATACTTGGAAAATTATCCACTTTCACTTCTATAATAGTTCCAGTATAATAACCCAAACCACGAGCAAGGGTTGGGTCGAATTTTATGCTAGCAGTTGTTAATTCAAGTTGCTTCAATTTTTCAAAAATAAATAATAATTCATCTATCCCTTCTTTTCCTTTATCAGTGCTTCCAATCTGAGATTTTATAAATACTAAATCATCAATAGCCGTTTGACTATCTTGTTTAGTAATTGAATCTAGCCCTCTGACTAATCGCTCAGCCCTACATAATCTCAGTAACGTTTCGGCTGAATCCTCAACAATATTCAATCGAACCAATTCGTCCACAACTCCTTGGTAACCAACTTTATCAATTTTATCAATTGCTACAACAATTTGCTCAAACTTATCTTGTTCTCCAATTGATTCAACAATTCCTTGTAATATTTTTCTATTGTTAATTGAAATTGTATAAGGCAATTTAAGTTCTCCATTTTTACTAAAAAGTTCCGTAAAAACATCATCAATCATTTTGATTAAGTCCACTTCGTTTAAAAGCGAATCGGAACCAATAATGTCGGCATCGCATTGATAAAACTCTCGGTAACGTCCTTTTTGTGGTCGGTCGGCACGCCAAACCGGTTGAATTTGAAACCTGCGAAATGGAAAAGTAATGTCGTTTTGGTTTTGTACCACATAACGGGCAAAAGGAACAGTTAAATCGTAGTGAAGAGCTTTTTCGGAAATGTGATGAGTGATGAGTGATGAGTTTTGTGAAGAAAGTGTTTCTTTATCAATCTTAGCTAAATAATCTCCACTATTTAAAATCTTAAAAATTAATTTATCGCTTTCATCACCACCAGTACCAACCAATGTACTTAGGTTTTCCATTGCTGGGGTTTCTATTTGCTGAAAACCATATTTTTTGAACGATTTTTTAATCATATCAAAAATATAGTTTCTTCGAACCATTTCTATTGGCGAAAAATCTCGTGTTCCTTTTGGTATGCTAGGCTTGTTACTCATGCTTCAAGTTTAAAGTTTAAAGTTTAAAAGCCTGTCCGACTACTGGCGGATTTAAAGTTAGTGTTTGTCTCTAACCTTGATAAACCAATAAACTCATCAACTATTTTTTCTTATTTTTACGCTGCTAAATTAATTAAACGGTAGAAACTTTATAAAATAATTGTCGTTTAATATGTCAAGCCCTAATTATTCTAATTACTATGATAAAAAAATTAACACCTTTTTTACTATTCTCATTTTTTCTATTCAGTCATCATTTCTATGGACAAGAAGGAACGCCTTTAATTACAAATTTTACTTTTGGAGAAACCAGTATTGATAATGAATCGTGGGCAATGGCTCAAGATTTTGACGGGCAAATGTTGTTTGCCAACCGACGTGGAATTGTAACTTTCGACGGTATAAAATGGAACACGATAAGTACTCCGAGTGTGCCATTAAGCTTGTATTACGACCCCGTTTTATCTAAAATTTTAGTAGGTTGTAAAAACAGCATCGGTTTTTTACAAAAAAAAGAAAATGGTGTTTATAAATATGTTCAACTAGCTAAGGATAAAAAAAATGTAGGCAATGTTGAACAAATTGCATCAGTAAATGAAGATATTTATTTTTATAGTTCTAGTTGTGTTACTCGGTTTTCATTAAAAACCAAAAAATTTAAACAATGGGAAGCTGCCGAAGGTGAGCCGTATAAAGGCTTTATTTTAAACAACGATAATGTTTATGTAAACATATCCAAACTAGGCTTACACCAGCTAAAAGAAAATTTAAAAGTTCCTGTTAAAGGTGGCGATAAATTTAGCGAAAACAAGATACTCTTTAATTTTAGGTACAGCCGAGCTCAATCGTTGATTGGAGTCGATAACGATTCATTATACCTGTTTAATGGCATACAAATTTCTGCTTATCCTTTTGAAGCCAATAACTATATAAAAGAAAGCATTTTATCGGGTGGAATTGATATTGATAAAAATAGTTTTGTTTTATCTACAATTACTGGTGGGTGTTTAGTTATTGATAAAAATAACCAAAAATCCATCCATACCTTAAATTACCAAACTGGTTTGCCCGATGATGAAGTTTATGCATTGGGAATTGATAGAAATAAAGGATTGTGGGTTTTGCATGAGTATGGAATGAGTAGGGTAGATTTAAAATTGCCAGTAAGAAATATAAATAATTATCCGGGATTAGAAGGGAATTTAACTTCAATCATTGAGGTTGATTCTATCATTTATGTATCCACCAGTGAAGGTGTTTATTATTTAACTGAAGTAAAAAAATACGATGAAATTGAAGTTTTAGTAAAAATAAATGATGTTAAAAAAACTAAAAACAAGGAAGAAGAAGAACTGATAAAAAATAGTGTTGATGCTGATGGTAAAAAAAATAGCCAAAGAACAGAAAATGAAAATGGAGAAAAAAAAGTCGGCATTTTTGGTAAAATTTTCGGAAAGAAAAACAAGAAAAATAAAAAAGGAGATCCGTCAGCTGATGGAGAAATAGTAGAAACCGAAAAGCAAGAACCAGAGCCGGTTAATAAACCTGTAGTTGAAGATTTTGTTAAGAAAAGAAAATCAAGAAACAAGAGTGTAACAGCTACACCGCAATTAACTTCAACCTACGAAAAACAAAAAAATTATGCACTACAATCCATCAGCCATCGATTTAATAAAATTAAAGGAATTGAAGGAAAAGCAAAACAGTTTGTCCAGTTTAAAAATAAAATTCTTGTCGCTTCAAATACAGGGCTGTATGAAATTGAAAATATAAAAACCACACCCATATTAGCTGGAAGATATATCAATTATATACATCAAGCTAAATTAAATCCCAATAAATTTTATGTAGGCACAACAAACGGATTGTTAATTGTGGAATACAAAAACAACGTTTGGGGCATCACCGATAATTTGACCGATTTTACCGAAAACGTATATTCCATACTAGAATTTAATAAAAATAGCGTTTGGGTTGGTTCAGAAAATGTGGCTTACAACATTTTGTACGATAATTCAGGTAATCCTGTTACTATAAAACCCTATGCTATTAAATCAAATTTTACCGAAAGAATTTTGGTGAGAAATGTTTTTGGAATACCCTACTTTTTTCTTTCAACAGGTTTATACAGCTACAATGCCGAAAAAGATTCCATTTTGTTTAATACAAAAACAAATAAAGGTTTTACCGGAAATTCAAAATACATTTTTTCACAAGACAATATTACATGGGTTTTTAATGAATACAAATGGTTGAGTATTCACGAGTCATCAAAATTTTCAGGGTTACCAGAGGAATTTTTAGAGCTTTTTGGTGATGTAAATAGCATTTATGTCGATTCGAAGGATAACATTTGGGTAATAGATAATAACAATTCTATTCATAAAATAATTAATGCTAACAGAGATTATGAAGAAATTTTTGATGTTTACCTGAAATTTATAAATGGTAAAAAGGGTGAATTTTTACCCCTTTCAAACCTAGTAATGGATTACGATAATAGCTCGATAAGCTTTCATATTTCCGCTCCTTACTTTGTAAAATCAAATGCCATAAGTTTTCAATATTTTATTGAGGGTCTTACGCCCGATTGGTCGGATTGGCGAAAAGAAATTTCCATAGATTTTCCTTACATCCCAGATGGAAAATATACCCTACAAATAAAGGCTAAAAATATTTTAGGAAAAGTAACTACCATAAAAACATTTGATTTTAAAGTAACGCCACCTTATTGGAAACGTTGGTGGTTCTACCTGCTTTGTATAAGTATTTTAGGTTATTTATTTTGGATTTTTATCCGATACCGATAACAACAAATGAGAAGAATGCAGAAAATATTAGAAGAAAAAGTTGAAATACGAACTTTACAATTGGTTAAAGAACAAGAGAAAACAGAAGAGTTGTTACTTAATATTTTACCAAAAGAAACCGCTGAAGAACTGAAAAAATATGGAAAAGCAAAAGCTCGTCATTACGATTTTGCTTCGGTTATGTTTACCGATTTTAAAGGGTTTACCTTTTTATCAGAAAAATTAACTTCTACAGATTTGGTGAAAGAAATTGACTATTGTTTTGCTAATTTTGATGATATTATCGAAAAATATCAGATTGAAAAAATAAAAACAATTGGAGACTCTTATATGTGTGCAGCTGGAATTCCTAAAGAAAATTCTTTTAATCCCATCTTGTTAACGCTTGCCGGAATGGAAATTATTCAATTTATGGAAAAACATAAAGAAGAACGAAAAGAACAAAATTTACCTTATTTCGAACTTCGTACAGGCATACATACCGGTTCGTTAGTTACAGGTGTAGTTGGAAAGAAGAAATTTGCTTATGATATTTGGGGAGATACTGTTAATACTGCTTCTCGATTAGAATCTAGTGGAGAACCCGGCATGTTAAATGTTTCGGAAAGCACGTATAATGTCATTAAAGATTACTTTGATTGCGAATTCAGAGGGAAAATAGAAGCAAAAAATAAAGGGCAACTTGCGATGTATTTTGTTATGAAAATTAAAGAAAAATATGCAGAAGATGCTGATGGTAAGATTCCAAATAAACTATTTCTTAATAAATTAAATGTTTAATGGATTTTAATTCAGCAAAAAAATATATTATTCAAGAGCTTGAGACAAAGTTGTCTAAAAACCTTTATTATCATGGAATACATCATACCATTGATGTTTATGAGGCAACCATAAAATTAGCTGAACTAGAAAAACTCAATGAAGAAGAAACAATAATTGTTAAAACTGCGGCTTTATTTCACGATTCAGGCTTTTTATTTCGGTACGAACACAACGAAGAATTAGCCGTTAATTTAGCTGAGAAAATTTTACCTTCATTTAATTATAATGATTATGCTATTAAAACAATTGGGGAAATAATTTTAACCACTAGAGTTGCTGCCCGCCCCAAAACAATGCTTGAAAAAATAATGAGTGATGCTGATTTTGATTATTTGGGAAGGGAAGATGTTTATAAAATTGCAGCAACTTTATACAAAGAATTGATAGAATTTGGTGTGTATTTTAGTCCTGAGGAATGGAACGTTCTTCAATATAAATTTTTAAAAAAGCATCAATATTATACTAAATCAGCAATTAAATTAAGAAGCAAGAGCAAGGCAGAATACCTTAATTATATCGTATCAATTATTGTCTAAAAAAAATAAAGTTAGAAAGAATTAACCTTTTGAATATTTATTAATAAATTCTTGGTTAGTTAAATAGTATAAATTCTACTTTATTATTCTTAATCATTACAGCATCAAACGGTTTGCTAACAGCATTAATAGTATTACTAATTAGCTGATTAAATGGCAACCTAATCTCTTCAGTAGAAAGTATTTTTTCATCTATAACACTATATTTTTTTGTTGGAGTTGATAAAAAATAAACAACTTTTCCAAAACTATCTGTTGATTTAGCAGTTACATTACTCGTAGGATTTTTATATTTAATTAATGTTGCAGAATTACCAGTTCTAGTCATTATCGCATCAAAACTTTGTGTCGACGCTTTATTCACGAACAATTTTATTCTTTCTTCAATACTATTTGTAGTAGTAATTTCTTGCTCTGTTAATTTTACGTTTTCAACAGATATAAACTCTTCATTAACAATAGACATCACATAAATATCTTTATTTTCAATTTTTGTTGGTTGTGCCATTTGTTGAGCATTTACCGAAACAATCATTAATAACATACTTGTTATAGCTATAAATTTTTTCATCATTTTTATCTTAATAAAGTAAATGTTCCTTTAAGTATTGTTTTTGCTGTATTGTTCACATTCAGAATATAATAATATGTTCCATCACTTGCATTGTCTCCATCCCAATCGTTTTTATAATTGTCGTCAGAATAAATCATCTGCCCCCATCTATTAAATACAGATAACTCACTGTTTGGATAGTTCTCTAGATTTATAAATGTTAGAGTTTCGTTCATATTGTCTCCGTTAGGAGTAAAAATATTCATAGGAATTACTTCACATAACTTAATCGGAATTTCAATTGAAGTAGTAGCTGTAAATAAACATTTATCAGTAACCTCAACAGTTATAATGATAGTCGAAACTCCTGATGTAGGATAAGTGATGGTTGAATTAACATCTCCATTATTCCATAAAAAGCTGTATGGAGCGACACCATCATTAGGTCTTACAGAAAGTTCGACCTCAGAACCTGAACAAATCGAGTCGGTTGTTGAAGGAACTAATGTTAAAGGTACGTAAGGTGCAAAAGTAACATTAATGGTATCATGAATAAATTCGCCACAATTGTCGGTAATTTTAATATAAAAAGAAGTTGGTGTATTTACAGTTGTTTGAAATAGACTGTCGGTGCTTGTTGCTCCACCTGTCCACTCAAAAGAATATGGTAGTGTTCCGTTTTCTACTTCTGCAAATAAATCAAGATTGTAGTCTAAACCTAAACATTCAAATTCAACATCTTCAGTTTTAGATGTAATGGTCATTGGAGTGTAATCTACCACTACGTTAATGGTGTCAATATCGGTACTACCATTGCATATATTAGTTGCTGTTACATAATAAGTAACTGTTGCTGTTGGTGTTACAGTTACAACAGAACCATTTGCTCCAGTAGACCATCCATAGTTATAAATAGTTAAACTATCGACAGGGAAAGCGGATAAATTTATTTGCTCGCCAGCACAATACAATGTGGTATCGCCAGATGTATTAATGTTAGCCAGAGAATTATCAACGATAATATTTACTGTATCGAAAACGGTTACTAAATTACAGCTATCTGTAACACTTATATAAAAAGTGTCTGTTTGATTTCCAGGTACTGATAGATTTGGATTTGTTCCAAGAATTGTACCTACATTATTTGTCCATTCGTAAGTATATGGTGGAACAGCTGAGCCCGAAACGGTTGATACTAAGTTAATATTCGATGGTGTTGGGCAAGTATAAACATCTGGAACACTAACAATCATATTGGGTACATCTAAAATATATAAAACCCCAACAGACACTATAGTATCGCCACATGGATTAATAGTATAAGCCGTAATAGTCAAAGTGTCTTGTCCTTCAGTAATACCATCCAATAAAGGAACAATTGTTAAAGAAGATGAAAATGAACCGTTTGGAATAATCAAACTATCAGAAATAAAAGTATAATCTACCCCATTAATAGCATTACCGCCAATATCATAAAATACTGTATAATCTCCACTGGTACTAGGTCTAGTAAATATAAATGTTGCATTACCACATCCTTCAATAATTGTAGAATCACCAGTAGCTGTAACAACATCTACTTCAACAGTTTCTGAGGAGAAGCTCCCTGCTTCAATAAACACCCCTGTGTCTAAATAATCATCTTCACAATCGGCAATTGCAATTTTAAAATGGTAAGTGGCACCACACTGCACAAAACGTTTAACTATAAATGGGGTAGTAAATCCGTTAAAATCGTTATTTGTTCCAAATGGATTACTAATGTAATATGCACTATTCAATCCAGGATGTATTGAGCTAATTGTTATTGGGTCACCAGTTCCTGGAACTTCAGCAATATTAATAGCTCCATTTGGAAAGGCTGCTGGAGAAGCATAAGGGCCTGTAATTCCAGGTCCGCTGATAAAAAAAGCAAAGATATCATTGTAAACACTGTTTATCCAAGTAGTATATTCTTCAGATGCAAAAACAAAACGAAATTCAACCGTATCTCCAACAGGAGTAAAGTCAAATTCGAGAAAAGCTCGGTCGTTTGTTGATGTTATGTTTCCAGCACTAGGATTAGTTGTAACGGATTGTGCAATATCTAATAAATCAGGGTCTCCAGGTCCATTATATTGACCTATATTTGGTTGATTTCCTCCAATTGGGATGTCATTTACATCTCCTGAAGAGATTACAATTCCTGAATCGATACCAATATTTGGAGTTCCATTTAATCCTCCGTAAAAAAAACCAAGTTGGTTACCTTGTCCTAAAAATGTGATGTTTGTAGCTGAAACACCATTCCCTAATAATATACTATTAACTAAATAAGTTGGACTGTTGAATGGTGCTGAATTACTTATTATTATTTGTGCATTTGAGATTAAAGTAATCATCAAAAGCAAAACTGTTACAACTATTTTTCTCATTAAGATTTTTTAAAAAGATTAATTATTCTATATTAAGATAGACTGCTTATTTGGAAAAAGGTTGCACATGAAAATATTAATTTTTAACAAACGTTAAAGTTGACGTTGTTATCCAACCAATTTCTTGTATTTAAATCGTTGTGGTTCAGTTCCCAATCGTTTTTTTCTGTTTTCTTCATATTCAGAGTATGAACCTTCAAAGAAATAAACTTCCGAGTTTCCTTCGAACGCTAAAATATGTGTGCAAATTCTATCCAAAAACCATCTATCGTGAGAAATAATTACCGCACAACCAGCAAAATTCTCTAAACCTTCTTCTAACGCACGAATAGCATTAACATCTAAATCGTTGGTTGGCTCATCGAGTAACAACACGTTTGATTCTTGTTTTATCGCCATGGCTAAATGTAGTCGGTTTCTTTCTCCACCCGAAAGGATACCTACTTTTTTGTTTTGATCGCCACCGGCAAAATTAAATTTCGATAAATATGCTCTAGAATTAATCATTCTTCCGCCAAATTCCATCATTTCTGTTCCACCAGAAAATACTTCATAAATCGATTTTTCTGGATCTAAATCTTCGTGAGATTGGTCAACATAACCTAACTTAACTGTTTCTCCCACTTTAAAAGTTCCTGAATCTGGTTTTTCCTCTCCCATTATCATTCTAAATAGGGTTGTTTTACCAGCTCCGTTTGGTCCAATAATTCCAACTATACCTGCAGGAGGGAGTTTAAAAGTTAAATTTTCATACAATAACTTATCTCCATAAGATTTTGAGATATTTTCTACATCTAACACTTCGTTACCTAAACGAGGTCCATTTGGTATCAACAACTCTAATCTATCATCTTTTTCATTTGATGATTCGCTCAATAATTTATCATAATTTGCTAAACGAGCTTTCGATTTCGATTGTCTTCCTTTGGCATTCATTTTTGTCCATTCCAACTCTCGCTCTAAAATTTTTCGTCGTTTACTTTCGGTTTTTTCTTCTATAGCCATTTTTTTAGCTTTTTGGTCTAACCATTCCGAATAATTTCCTTTCCAAGGAATTCCATGACCTCTGTCTAATTCTAAAATCCATCCTGCTACGTTATCTAGAAAATATCTATCGTGGGTAATGGCTATAACTGTTCCAGGATATTGTTGCAAATGTTGTTCTAACCAATACACCGATTCGGTATCTAAGTGATTGGTTGGCTCATCTAACAATAAAATATCAGGTTGTTTTAACAATAAACGACAAAGAGCAACTCTTCTCAACTCCCCTCCAGACAAATTTTTAATTAACGCATCTTCGGGTGGGCAATTCAAGGCATTCATTGCACGGGTCAGTTGTACATCTAGTTCCCAAGCGTTTAAAGCATCAATTTTATCTTGCAATTCTGCTTGTTGTTTCATGAGTTCCTCCATTTTATCTGGATTTTCATAAACCTCAGGCTCACCAAATTTCAGGTTGATGGCTTCGTATTCTGCCAATACATCAATGGTTTCTTGAGCTCCTTGCTGAACAATTTCTTTTACCGTTTTGGTTTCATCCAAATGAGGCTCCTGCTCTAGATAACCAACCGTATAACCCGGTGAAAAAGTAACATCACAATTGTATTGGTCTTCAACACCAGCAATAATTTTCATCACGGTTGATTTCCCTGA